>JABSSK010000003.1:27057-47889 GCA_013214265.1 Saprospiraceae bacterium
GCGTAGTATCGCGACCCAATCGGATAAAGAAGCGTTCCATTCTGGTCCAGGTAGGTTCGTGAAAAACCATTTTAACACCTAGAAAATCAGCAATAGCTTTTTTGGTAATATCGTCTTTAGTTGGGCCGAGACCTCCTGTAACCAAGATGACATCAGCTTGCTCTTGACTAATATTGAGGTTTCCTGTTATATCATGGTAGTTATCCCCTACAGACGTTATTTTTTCGATTTCAGCTCCCATTAGATTCAATTGTTGCCCCATCCAGGCAGAATTGGTATCGATAATTTGGCCAATCAGAATTTCATCACCAATTGTGAGAATGTGTACACGCATAAAAAATGGTTTTTCTTACTTTGGAGCAGTAGGGGGTATCCATTTAATTTCTTTGACATCAAAATGTTCGGTTCCTGTTCCAGATTTTATTAAAAGACGACCATGGTGATCTACACCAATGATCGTACCAGTAAAAACAGAGGCATCTTGTCTTTTAAATTGGGCCGGTTGATTACGCAGATATAATGCGGAATGGAATGCCTGATGGATTTCGGAAGCATGTTGTGCTTTTATACGCAAGTAATACTGCTCTAGGCGTTTAAAGAATACATCCCTGACTGCGTCCAGATTGTATCTTATGCCTGTTTCGAGATACATAGAAGTTGCCAAAGGCAGGGATGCAGGAAAAGAGGGTTCGTTAACATTTATTCCAACCCCTACCACCAAATGTTGGATACTAAAGCCACTAAGGGCGCTTTGTAATAAAATGCCACAAATTTTTTTATGGTTCAGTATGATATCATTGGGCCATTTGACCCAAACACGTTGACCAACGAACTCCTCGACTACATCCCGCACAGCTAGTGCAGCCATTTTAGTAAACAAGTACGTATCCTTCGGCTGAGCAAAATGGGGAAATAGGGCAGTACTAAGGGTGATATTTGCATTAGGGGATGAATACCAAGAATTACCCAGTTGTCCACGACCTTCGGTTTGGTGATCCGTCTGTACAGTTATTCCTTCAGGCCAATTTTTCTGGGTAAGTATATCCAGTAAAAATGAATTGGTTGAAGGTAAAATGGAATGGCGTAAAAGAACCTTTCCAACAAAAAGGGTGTTGTTAGGATGCAAGAATTATTTTTTGTAATTTGCTAGTGATTAAAGCTGAGAACAAAGGTATAGAGATGAATTCGATTGCATGTAATTTTCTCGGTTTTTTCAGCGATGATCAAAACACATTTAATAACAAAATTTGAGGATCTGAGTTTGAATCAACAAGCCAAAGTTCAACATCGCAAGCTCTCCACGGAAGAACTGAACGAACTTATTGTAGAAAGTATCCAGGACTTGAAGGGGAAAAATCTTATCAAAATGGATTTGCGGGGCCTAGAAGATGCTCCAACAGACTTCTTTATCATCTGCGAAGGTGATTCTTTTACCCAAGTAAAGGCTATTGCTGATAATGTTTCCAGAACACTAAAGATTGAGACAGGAACACTACCTGTACATATGGAAGGTCAGCGTAACGCACAGTGGATTTGCATTGACTACTTCAATACGGTGGTTCATGTTTTTCATCCTGAAAAGAGGCATTTTTATGAGTTGGAGCACCTATGGAGTGATGCCTCGATAACAGAATACGAAAGTTTGTAGCAGGTTTCTGTCATTTTATCGAAAAGTAGCAACGATTGGTGTACTCCAGCGTTATAGTTAAGAATTGTCGCTCCCTAACTATTTAGAGGAATTTTGTACTCGAAAAGACACATTGAATGGATAACAATAAAAAAAACGAGAATAACAATAAGAATAATCCGAAGTTCAATTCCTTTTGGATTTACGGTATTATTGGTCTTGTTATTCTTGGTGCTCAAATTTTGGCTGAGTTTACACCGCAGAACGAGCCCTTAAAGATGGGTCGCCTTGAGCAAATGATCGTCAACCAAGACGTAAAAAAGATTCTCGTAATTAATCAGATTAATGCCCAAATATTCCTGAAAGATAATGCTATCAGTGAGTATAAGGACGCACAAGTTTCGAACATACCAGGTGGTGAAAGAAGCCACTTCAGAATACAAGTTCCACCGGGCGATGTTTTTTATGATCAGGTTCAGGAATGGCAAAAAGAAGCTGGTATAAACAGCACAGACTGGATATATCCTGAATATGTTACTAAAACAAATTGGCTTGCAAATGCTTTAGCTTGGATTCTACCATTCCTTATTATTATACTTATCTGGATTTTCATCATGCGCCGAGTTGGTGGTGCTGGTGGTGGTGCTGGCGCACAGATTTTTAATATTGGAAAGTCAAAGGCAGCACTTTTTGATCAAAACACAAAGGTTAATGTCACTTTTAATGATGTAGCTGGCTTGGATGAGGCGAAAGAGGAAGTGATGGAAGTTGTTGACTTTCTGAAGAATCCTAAGAAATACACATCTCTTGGCGGGAAGATACCCAAAGGGGTACTTTTAGTAGGCCCTCCGGGAACTGGTAAAACATTGCTCGCAAAAGCAGTAGCTGGTGAAGCTGGTGTTCCTTTCTTTTCCATCTCCGGTTCCGATTTCGTAGAGATGTTTGTAGGGGTTGGTGCTTCTCGGGTGCGAGACTTGTTCAAACAAGCTCGAGAAAAGGCTCCTTGTATCGTATTTATCGATGAAATTGACGCTATCGGTCGCGCACGCGGTCGGAATAGTATGCAGGGTGGTAATGACGAGCGGGAAAATACGCTCAATCAGCTATTGGTTGAGATGGACGGTTTTAGTACAGATAAGGGCGTAATTCTGATGGCTGCGACCAACCGCCCTGACGTTCTGGATACAGCGTTGATGCGTCCTGGGCGTTTCGATCGCCAAATAGGAATCGATAGGCCTGACCTGAAGGGGCGTAAAGCTATTTTCAAGGTGCATCTCAAAAATATCAAAACAGCTGATGATATTGTTGCGTATAACCTAGCGGAAATGACTCCTGGATTTGCGGGTGCAGATATTGCAAACGTCTGTAATGAAGCTGCTTTAGTTGCTGCTCGCCGTAATAAGAAAGCGGTAGATATGAACGATTTCAATTACGCGCTTGATCGTGTTATTGGAGGACTTGAAAAGAAAAATAAACTTATTTCTCCAGAAGAGAAAAAGATAATTGCATATCATGAGGCAGGGCACGCGGTTTGTGGTTGGTTCTTGGAGCATGCTTCTCCGCTGGTCAAGGTAACCATTGTGCCTCGTGGTATTGGAACGTTGGGTTACGCGCAATATTTACCAAAAGAAGAATACATAACGCGAACCGAACAACTGTTAGACCGTATGTGTATGACATTTGGTGGTCGTGCTGCGGAAAAAATTGTTTTCGGAAGAATCTCTACAGGTGCACAAAATGATCTGGATCAAGTCACAAAAATGGCTTACAGTATGATTACCGCATTTGGTATGAATGATAAAGTGGGTCAGGTTTCATTTTACGGAATGCAAAATGATTCCTTCAGTAAGCCGTTTTCTGATGAGACAGCATCTATGATTGATGATGAGGTTCGTAATATGGTTAATGCTCAATACGAGCGAGCACAGCATTTATTAGAGGAATATAGGGACGATCTAGAGCTGCTGGCACAAGTCTTACTAGAAAAGGAAGTGCTATTGAAATCTGATGTTGAAAAATTGATTGGGCCACGTCCATCCGAAGGAAATGCAGCATCAGAGAGTGATCAGACGGAAGAAAGTACGGAACCAGTAGAAGACGAAAAACAGGTAAATAGTTCAGGTGATATCAGTGAAGATTCTCCTACAATTTAACAAAAAAGAAGCCCCCATCCTCATGGGGGCTTCTTTTTTGCCTAATTGTCATGCGGTCGGTTAAACCTTTTCTTTAATAAAGGATACGCAAACACAGCTAATACAATAATGATCGCGCCAGCATAAAAACTTGGATTCAATTCTTCATTTTCACTAAGCAGGAGCCAAGCTAGTAAGATACCGTAAACGGGCTCAAGATTGATCGCCAAGTTTGAGGCAAATGCTGAAATATAATGTAAAGCACGCAGTGCTAGAATATAAGCAAGCGTAGTACAAATCAGAGCTAGTGCGAGTAGGTAAACCCAGTCGATTAATCGACCAGGTAACAGCGTCTGTTGGTCGCCAGATATGAGAACATAAATAGGGATAACAATACTCAGGAAAATCCAGGCGCTTACCATTTCCAGAAACGTTATATTCTTCTCATCAGCTTCGGCAATCAATTTTTTATTGAGGATGGCAAATAGTGCTGCCAGAAAAGCACTTAATAAACCAAATAGCAATCCTGCAATCATACTTAAATCGGTACTATTCACAATCAAAGCCATACCAGGGATTATGATTAGGCCTAGTCCTAGTTCATACCATTTTACTCGTTGTCTTAGAATTAATGGTTCTAAAAGGGAGGTGAAAAAAGAAGTTGTGGCCATGGCAATTACTCCAATTGAGGCATTTGACAGCTTAATTGCTCCATAGAATGTCACCCAATGAATAGCTACAATTACGCCAATACCCATGAATGTGAGAATCTTTCGCCTTGGCATAGTGCGGAATAAATGGCCTATTCGAATAATAAATGCTAGGCTAATACTTGTAAGTAAAACCCGCCACCATACAATTAGTAAAGCGGACAATTGTATAAGATCCCCCAGGATAGCGGTAAAACCAAATAAGAAAACGGCAATATGTAATTCAATATTTGCTCTTTGCGTGGGTGTCATGAACTATATGCTTCTTTGTGATATTGTATGGATATTCTTTTTTTGCAGCGCAAAGGTAGGTAAAGGAACCTATATACCCATAATTGGGATGTAGTAATTTATAGTCACATTTATTCGCAAATACATAAAAATCAGTTTGTTATGTTAAAGGTTGGCGAGAAAGCACCAGCTTTCACCTTATTTTCAGAAGCTAAAAAGGAAGTACACTTGCAAGATTACAAGGGAAAAAACGTAGTACTCCTATTTTTCCCAATGGCCTTTACAAGTGTATGTACCGATGAGCTTTGTCACATGCGTGATAATATTGCCAGTTACAATAACGTAAATGCAGAGATTGTAGGCATATCGGTAAACTCACCCTTTACTCTGGAGAAATTTAAAGCAGATCAAAATTTAAATTTTACGCTTTTATCAGATTTCAATAAAGAAGTGAGCCAAGCATATGGTTCCTTTTATGAAGATTTCGTATTTGGAATGAAAGGTGTTTCGAAGCGTTCTGCTTTTGTGATTGATACAGAAGGTATCATTCAATACGTAGAGGTATTGGATAATGCAGGAGACATCCCGAATTTTGGGGCGATTCAGAAAACTTTAGTTCAACTAAGCGAGTTGAACGCTTAAAACTAAGATAAAGTCCATCTAATGACGTACAAGAATATGCTGGAAGAAGTGGATGTAGAAGAAGACGTGTCAATTGATGAAGAGCTTTCAGATATTGGTGTGGGTGATCATGCACATTTAGTTGTTTATAATGATGATCATAATACTTTTGACTGGGTTATAGAATGTTTCATGGAGGTACTTCAGCATACGAGTGTAAGGGCTGAGCAGTTAGCTATGTTAATTCATTTTAAAGGTAAGGCTACGGTTAAAACAGCACCGAAGCGAGTATTAAAACCCAAGAAAGATGCGTTAGTTGATCGTGGCTTGTCAGCTGTGATTGAAGGTGGAGATGAAAAATAATTTTTATTTCTATTCGACAAAAAGAAAGGCGTTCCTAGGAACGCCTTTTTTTATTTCTGTTCAAACTGCACTAAATCGACAAAGCGTTGAATTCGATCTTCGATTTGAGATAAACTTAATTGCTTGAGGCGTTCGATACTAAATTTTTCGACACAGATAGAAGCCATTGCCGAGCCATAGATGACGGCTCTCTTCATATTTTCGAACGAGGTATCTTCTGTCCTTGAAATATAGCCCATAAAACCACCCGCAAACGTGTCACCCGCCCCAGTAGGGTCAAATACTTCTGCTAATGGGAGTGCAGGGGCATAGAACATACGGTCTCCTTCAAAAAGCAAGGCACCATGTTCTCCTTTTTTTATAACCAAAAAGCGAGGCCCCATTTTTTGTATATGCGCTGCTGCTTTAACCAGTGCGTATTCTCCTGATAGCTGCCGTGCTTCTTCATCATTTATAATGAGTACATCAACTCGTTTAATGACTTCCTTTAATTCATCAAGCGCAGCATCCATCCAGAAATTCATGGTATCCATACCAATCAGATTAGGCTGACCTTCTAATTGGTCTAATACCTGTTTTTGAACACCAGGAGTTAAATTCCCTAGCATCACATAGGGTGTTGTTCTGTAACTTTCTGGTAGTATGGGATTGAAATCAGCTAATACATTTAGTTGTGTATCCAGTGTATCACGACCGTTCATATCTTGATGATACCGACCTGCCCAGAAAAAAGACTTACCACCTTCAATTTTTTGAAGGCCTTGAAGGTCGATGCCTTTACCTTGCATAAGGTTTAAGGTTTCTTCTGGAAAGTCATCACCGATTACGGAGACCAGGCGAACCTCTGAAGTGAGGTAAGAAGCGGCCAATGAAAAATAAGTTGCCGCTCCACCAATGGCCATTTTGGCATGTCCATATGGAGTTTGGATATCATCAAAAGCAACAGTACCAACAGCTAAGAGGCTCATTTTAATTTTTTTTAAAATTTAGTGGAACAAATATTGCACATTATTTTTAGATGCCATAAATTTGCACTCGCCTTTTAAAGCAAAGGCCTTGTTTTTAAAAAAGAATGCCTCAGTAGCTCAGCTGGTTAGAGCGGCGGACTGTTAATCCGTAGGTCCAAGGTTCAAGTCCTTGCTGAGGCGCACTAAAGCTCACTTCATTCGAAGTGGGCTTTTTTTTGGCTATTATTTTGATGCATTTTAGGTAAATGGATACTTGCTCCAATGTTAAAGGCAATTTTGTGGTATCTAATTCGATACAGCGTGTCTAGATATACCACTTTTAGATCAGACTTGTTTCTTTTTTCTCTTTTTAATTCCTGTCAAGCGAAAACCGAAAAAATTGCTCTAAGGCTTAGGTTCTAGCGCCTACCGCCTCTGAAATTGATGGTTTGGTCAAATAATACGAAAGGCCTTCGTTAATTAGTCAGGTAGTAATCAGAAGTCATACCTTTTAACGATTAGTTCCAGATGCTTTTCCTTCCCAGTCTGGATCGGCGGCACCAATCCACATTTGAGAAGAATCATCATAATAAACGGCATGTACACGACCGAATCGTGCTTTTTGTTCAACCCACTTGGCGGGCACTCCAATTTCATCGAATGCAGAAATGACTTCGCCATCCCATCGTATACCTGAATGATTTTCAATTAGAGCAGTATCTGTATCTGGATGTACTCTAGGAGCGGCAAGAGCCTGTTCCAGACTTAAGTTCTGGTCAATTATTCGGCTTGTGACACTTGTTACAGCTGATATGATACGACTCCCTCCCGCAGCACCTAATGCTAAGAAAGGCTTTCCATTGTGGGTGATCAAAAAAGGACTGATGTGCGAACTTGCCCTTTGTCCTGCTTTGTACACGCCTAGATAGGGCCCATTTGTCACGGCATAAACAAAGCCAAGGCCGGAACTGGCTACTTTGGAGCCCATGTTGGGACCTAAGGATTGCGTAAGAGCAACCATCATTCCATTCTGATCAGCAGTAGTCAGGTGTGTAGTGTGGCCTATTGGCTCACTCCATGAAAGGGGTATATCTTCCAGCTCGTGATATCCAATAGATTTAATACCGTTCATCTGTGCTTGAATAGCTTGTGCCAGTGAATCGGCAAAAATATCAGAGGTTAACACGTCAGCGATGGAATCACCTTCTAATTGTCGTTTTCGGTGTTCATAGGCTAATTCAATCGCGAGGTTATGGGCTTTTGCCCAGTCGGTTTCGTTAAAGGTTGATAGAGGTAGCCGGTCGAGGGCCTGCAAAATAGCAATGGTAATGGCACCAAAGGAAGGCATCCAGAGACCGTAGAGTTCGTAATCCGATCGATATATACCAGTCACAATTTTAGCGTCGGGTGCATCGTATTGTGCCAAGTCATCGAGTGTTAATAATCCCCCATGAGTAGCAAAGTCTGCAACAATTTTTTGGGCTATTTCACCTTTGTAAAAGGCGTCTTTACCACCTTCAGAGATCAGTTTAAGGGTCTGGGCAAGATCCTTTTGTATCAGCAAGTCGCCTTCATCATAAGCCGTGGAATCAGGCTCTAAAAAATATTGAGATGTACCTTCATACTTTGACATAACATCAAGTGCCGCTTCGTGCCTCAAAGCTTGGAGCTTCAGCATGGTAAACCCTTCCTCAGCATACTGAATAGCAGGCTCAATTAAGGTGTTCCAAGGTAGGGAACCGAACTTTTGGTGCAATTTAGCTAAACCGGCTACTACCCCTGGTATTCCAATCACAGGATATCCATCACGAACCTGAGCATCTATTTTTGATGTATCATAAGCTGTGGGAGCCTGTGTAGTGGCATCTATGCCATGCACTGAGCCATCAGCAGCCCTAATGATAACTTGCTGACGTCCACCCAAACCACTCATAGATGGTTCAACAACCGAAAGCGCAAAAGCAGCTGCGATGGCGGCATCAGCGGCATTGCCCCCCTTTTCAAGCATGAGCCGGCCCGCATCTGCAGCTAAAGGGTGAGCCGCACTAACCATGCCTCCGTCAGCGGTAGTTAGTGATATTGCGGATTGCTTTTGTTGGCATGATGAGCTAATCAAGGTGATTACACTAAGCAGGAGTATTACTTTTTTCATTGTTTGGATTGTCTTGTACACCTTACAAGATAATCTTATGTCATTAGAAAAAGTAAAGCCAAACCCCTAAAATGTTGAAAAAGAGAACGTAAACTATGGTCTAGCTGGTAAGTACAATTGAGGTGTACAGGGGTTACTCTTTGTTAGCTAATTGACCACAGGCTGCATCAATATCTTTTCCTCGGCTTCTTCTAACTGTAACCATAATATTCTGGTTTGTGAGGTATCTGGCAAATTGATCGATACGGTCCTCCTCCGCTTTTTCGAAAGGGGCAGCTTCGATCGGGTTATATTCTATGATATTGACCCGAACCGGAAAACTCTTGCACAACTTGGCCAACTTTCTGGCGTCTTCAATGGAGTCATTAAATTGATTGAAGGCAATATACTCGTAACTGATCCGGTTCCTAGTTTGTTGGTAGTAGTAGGAGAGAGCCTCCATTAGAACAGAAAGGTTATTCTGTTCGTTGATGGGCATGATTTCGTTACGTTTATCATCATCAGCCGCATGCAGAGAAAGTGCTAAATTTACTTTGGAGGCATCATCGGCAAGCTTTTTGATCATTTTACCAATACCGGCTGTACTTACTGTTATTCTTCGGGGGGACATGTTCAGCCCATTTTCTGCTGTAATACGATCGATACTTTCCATGACGGGGCGATAAGCAAGGAGAGGCTCCCCCATGCCCATGTATACAATATTGGTCAGGGGGTGACCAAAATGTTCTAATGCTTGTCGGTTAACCATAACCACCTGATCAAAGATCTCTCCTGCATCTAGATTGCGAAGCCTTTTCATTTTGCCAGTTGCACAAAACGTACAACTCAGGCTGCAACCAACCTGAGACGATACACACACGGTGAAACGCTTATATTCAGGTACAGGTATTAGCACCGACTCTATTAAATGGCCATCATGAAGCTTAAATCTCGTTTTAATAGTACCATCTAGACTGTGTTGTATTTTATCGATGGTAAGCGGATGAATGACAAAACGCTCTTCTAAATTTTGGCGTAATACTTTGGATAAATTGGTCATCTCAGAAAACGTAGAAGCTCCTTTTTGCCAAAGCCATTCATAAATTTGCCGGGCACGAAATGCTTTTTCACCCATCTCTTTCAAGAGATGGGTAAGGGTATCTAGGTCAAGGTTCCTGGTAGATAAGGGTGTTTCCGACATAATGAAAAGTTGTAATAATGATCAGGTTGTTTATATATGCTGGCAGCGATTAGCTAACCAGGCTTTTTCTTCATTATTTAGCCATTTGCTTAATTCAGAATACACTTTATCATGATAATTGTTTATCCAGTTAATTTGTGCTGCGCTAAGCAAACTTATTTCGATTAGTTGGGTGTCGATAGGGAAGAGGGTAATGGGCTCGAAAGCAAGGAAGTTTCCAAAAGGGGATTGCTCTTTTTCATAACAGACAACTAAGTTTTCGATTCTGATGCCATAGGTATCTGTTACGTAGAAACCAGGTTCATTTGAAGTGATCATGCCGGGTAAAAATGGTTGTTGTGTCTTTGAGCTCCTGGGGTTTGGTGAAATACTTTGAGGCCCCTCATGGACGTTCAAAAAACAACCTACGCCATGTCCGGTACCATGTCCGTAATTAAGGCCTTCCTGCCACAGATATTGTCGAGCCAGTATGTCAAGCTGCACACCGGTAGTACCAGCAGGAAAAACCTGTTGGCTCAAAGCAATATGGCCTTGCAATACTAGTGTATAATGTCGTTTATGTTGCGACGAAGGGGTTCCAATAAAAGTAGTTCGTGTTATGTCGGTCGTACCATCCAGATATTGGCCACCTGAATCGATGAGTAGCATTCCCTCCCCTTGTAAAGGAGCACTTTTATGTTTATCGGGGCGATAATGTACTATGGCTCCATTTCCTTTGAAGCCTACTATGGCCGAGAAGCTCTCGCCTTGGTAGAATTCTTGTTGTCGGCGAAAAAATGCCAATTTCTCCGCTATTTCGTATTCAGTGGGTGCTTCATTTTTTGCAATAGCATGCTCTAGCCAACGATAGAATTGAACCAGAGCGATACCATCCTTTTGCATGGCTGATTTTAAATGCCTGATTTCGCTTTCGTTCTTTTGTGCTTTTAGGGGTTCAATCAAATTTCTACCTGGAATTATTGTAGTGTGATTGAGGGCTTGAAATTGCAGTATCTGCGTGGTAGCATAATCCAACAAAACGGCATCACTATTTTTTCGATTGGAAAGGAATGTAAGTATATAATCATAAGACCAGATTTTTATGCCGTCAAGCTCTAGTCTTTTTGTAATGGATTCGTTTAACTTTCCCCCATCAATAAACAGATGTCCCAACGTTTGGTCAAGAACCATATAGGCTACGAATACAGGATTAAAATCAACATCTTTTCCCCGTAAACTCCAGAGCCATGCGACATCGTCAAGGGTGGATATAAGGTAAAGGTCTGCATTGAGCCTTTTCATTTCTGATCTGGTCCTATCCATTTTTTCACGTCGGGATAGTCCAGTAAATGTTTCATTTAATTCAGAAACGGGATAGAGAGGGCGAGGGGGGCGTTTTTTCCAGATAGGGGAAATTAAATCTAGGGTGAATTCAAGATGAATTCCTTTTTTGTCAAAAGCCTTTTGCAAATGTCGTATCTGCTTGACAGAAAACAAACTTCCATCAACGGCAACAATGGCGCTGGGAGATAAGTTTTGCGTGATCCAAGCAATATGTTCAGGGGTATGAGGAACGCCCAAGCGATGAAGTTCGATTCCGGTGCCTTCCAACTCTTTTTCAGCCTGAATGAAATACCGTGAATCTGTCCATAAGCCGGCATGATGAGCGGTAATTACCACTAAACCCGCTGATCCGGAAAAGCCTGATATCCAAAATCGAGAGCTCCAGTGCTCCGCTACATACTCGCTTTGATGTGGATCACTACTGGGAATAATGTATGCATCAACCTGCTGTTCTGTCATTTGTCGGCGCAGTGCTTCAACTCGATCAGGAATATTCATATTTTCAAAGGATTGCGAAACTTTACGGATTGGTTATTGATATTTTGTGCAAATAAATTAAAAATAATAGGAAGAACTTGCACTCCAATATAATTATAGCTAGTATTCAGAAAAACGGCAAGATTTTTGTTGTAAAACGAAACTTACATATAGTGTATTCGTTATATATTACTGAAACACTATTTGCGTTTACAGCCAGTACCTACTACAATGAAAACGGGATTAAGCCAAAGGCAGCAATTGCTGCAAAAGTTATCACCTCAGCAGATTCAGCTCATGAAGCTGCTACAAGTCCCTACCGCTAGCTTAGAGCAACGGATTAAAGAAGAATTGGAAGCCAACCCTGCCTTGGATGAAGGAGATCAGGATTCATCTGTGGATGAGTTTTCTAATACAGAACAGGAATCTGAAAATGAAGATTATCAGGAAGAGACTTACGAGTTAGACGACTACTTGACAGAATATATTGAAGATGATCCTTCTAGTTATAAGCTTCGTGCTAATAATTATTCTACAGATGATGAGGAAGCTGTGATTCCAATAGCAGTTCAATTATCTTTTCATGAGTACCTGGAACAACAACTTGGACTTATTAAGCTTCAAACAGAGAAAGAGGAAGCTATCGCGCTTCAGATTATTGGAAGTATCGACGAAGATGGGTATTTGCGTCGAGACCCTATTTCGATAGTTGATGATTTAATGTTTGCCCGTAATATATTTGCTTCAGAGGAAGAAGTATCGAATATTCTTAAACGGATTCAAGAATTGGACCCTCCGGGTACGGCAGCGAGAAATCTACAGGAATGCTTACTTATTCAACTCAACCAGCGCTTAGAACAGAAAAATATCGATGATGACGAGCATGAGGCGTTACATGTGGCTCATAAAATGATAAGTAAATATTTTGATGGGTTTTCCAAAAAACATTATGAAAAGTTGCAGCGCCAGCTTGGTATTTCCGAAGATGTATTGCGTGCGGCAATGGATGAAATATTAAAGTTGAACCCTAAGCCGGCAAGTGGGTATTCTAGTCAGTCCTCCAACCGGATGACGCAGTATGTGGTTCCCGATTTTATAATCGAAAATCAGGATGGGGAACTTGTATTGCGATTGAATCAGCGGAATGCGCCGGAATTACATATATCAGACCATTTCCGGCATATGTTACAGGATTATTCCCATGAAAAAGCGCAGGGAAAGTTATCGCGTAGCCAGAAAGATGCTTTTCGTTTTGTTAAGCAAAAAGTAGAATCGGCTCGTTGGTTTATTGATGCCATCAAACAGCGATACGAGACAATGTATCGGACCATGTATTCAATTCTTCAGTTTCAATATGATTTTTTCCAAACCGGTGATCAAAAACGTCTGCGTCCTATGATTTTACAGGATATAGCTGATATTACTGGACTCGATGTATCAACGGTATCAAGGGTGGCGAATAGCAAGTATGTACAAACAGAGTTTGGTACGAGCCGCCTAAAGGACTTTTTCTCGGAGTCTATGCAAACTAGTGAAGGAGAGGAAGTTTCAACACTTGAGGTCAAGAAAATATTATCAGAGGTAATCGCTGAAGAAAATAAGCGGAAACCACTTTCAGATGAGAAGCTCAAAGATATTCTTAGAGAAAAAGGGTATCAAATTGCACGTCGTACGGTGGCCAAATATCGAGAACAACTCAACATACCTAAAGCTTCTCTAAGAAAAGAATTGTAGCGAATGGTTATACGCCCGGTTGACTCTAGTGATATTTCAGTCCTATCCGACTTGGTAAAGACAAATATTGAGCATATTCATCCCAATACATTCTCCGAAGATGAAACGAGGGTATGGATCAATGATTATAGTGAGGATAAGCTGAGAAAAAAGCTGTCTGAGCAGCACCTTTTTTGTTTGGAATATGGTGGGGCTATTTTAGGAATGGTAGGTTTAAAAGGGAATGAAGTGGTCGGGTTATACATTCACCCTAAGGCTACTGGTAAGGGACTAGGTCGTATGCTACTTGACTATATTGAATCCTTTGCTCGCACAGAGGGTTTAAAAAAATTGGTCCTAACCTCCAACTTTCCTACTGCTCCCTTTTATGAATATATGGGATATACCGCTACTGGATCAACCAATGTAGTGGTAGAAGGGCGAACCTATCACGAGATGGGTTTTGCGAAAGAGCTTTTTTAGTTGTTAATACTATGACCAAAATCACTTCTTAGTTTGGGGCCAAGTTCCTCTACGGCTTTGGTAATGCCTTCTAGGATAACGTTACATGCCCACTCAATTTGTGATTTTGTAATTATAAGTGGAGGGGCAATACGTAATGCGCTACTATTGAAAAGGAACCAATCGGTTATTAAACCATTACTAAGGCAATGGCCAATTACTTTTTGGATAAAAGCAAAGTCTCTCATTTGTACAGCCATGAGTAGTCCTGCACTTCTGACTTCATGGATTTCTGGGTGGACCAAAAGTTTATGAAACAAGGCTTCTTTTTCTTTTACCTCCTGAATAAGGTTGGATTCAGTGAGTGTACGCAAAGTAGCTAGAGCGGCAGCGCAACTTACCGGATGTCCGCCAAAAGTAGTAATATGACCAAGAATTGGGTTTTGGGATAAAGCTTGCATCATCGGCTGACTGGCCACGAATGCGCCAATAGGCATACCACCACCCATACCTTTTGCTAATAGAAGTATATCTGGAACTACATCATATTGTTCAAAAGCAAATAGTGAGCCCGTTCGACCATATCCGGCCTGAATTTCATCGAATACAAGTAGTGTGCCAGTTTCAGTACACTTTTGCCGGAGTTGCTGCACGAATAATGGCGTAGGGCATCGCACACCCCACTCGCCTTGAATAGTTTCAATGAATACAGCTGCAGTGCGATGGGTGATTTGGTGTAAGCAGGTTAGGCAGTTGAAATCAATATGTTTAATATCAGGGAGTAAAGGATAGTAGGCTCGCGTAAAGTCAGTTGGTGACATTAAGCTTGCTGCTCCCTGAGTACTTCCGTGATATGCTTTCCGGCATGAAATAATTTCAGATCGACCCGTAAATCGTTTGGCTAATTTCATGGCACCTTCGGTAGCCTCAGTACCACTATTTACAAAATATACACTGTTTAGGGTTTTAGGTAAATGACGCGTTAACATAGTAGCCAAGTCAACTTGAGGCGCCAACACATATTCCCCGTAGACCAGGGTATGTAAGAATTTATCGAGTTGATTTTTGGCTGCAGTTACTACATTAGGATGGCAATGGCCAAGTGCACTTACCCCAATTCCTGCGATTAAATCAAGATATGACTTTCCTACAGGATCATATAGATACATACCTTTGGCTTCTGCAATTTCAATAGCTAAAGGAGAAGGGCTAGTCTGGGCAACATGCTGTAAAAATAGTTGACGTTTAGTCATGTGTAAGTCTTGAAGAGAATGGATATGTAAGGAACGAGACTAACATCACAAAAATGTATCTGGTTCGCAACTAAAGTAGAATGAATTCCGTCTTTAGAATATAGAAAGGACTATAATTGTGTGTTCTTTGCAGAAACTTCGGTTAAAAAGAACATCATGCATAAATCATAGGCTTCGAAAAATGGGTCATCTTTTAAGACATATAATCACATGTGTACTCGTTCTTTTTGCGGGAACTTATGCTTGCGATCGAATGACTGGACCCTCCTTTCAGTCGGGTGTCTATGGAGTTGATGTTTCTCATTATCAATCACATATTGACTGGAAAAGACTAAATAATCAGGGTATTGATTTTACCTTTATTAAAGCCACAGAAGGTATAACAATGGTTGATACAATGTTCAACGCAAATTGGACAACCTCTCGTGACGCGGGGCTTTTTAGAGGAGCTTACCATTTCTTTAGGCCAACATATTCTGCTCATACACAAGCTGATCATTTCATTGAGCAGGTAGAAATGAGGCCAGGGGATCTGCCCCCCGTATTGGATGTTGAGGTATTGGATGGTGCTTCGCGAATTGAATTACTCAAAGGTATGTATGTTTGGCTTTTTCGAATTGAAATTGCCTACGGAGTAAAGCCCATAATTTATACTAACCAAAAGTTTTATAATCGTTATCTGACGGGACATTTTGAAGAATATCCGCTTTGGATAGCCCGCTATAATGTGTTTCCTCCACGGCTTGCCAATAAGCAGGAATGGTCCTTTTGGCAGTATGGTGATCGGGCTAGACTTGACGGCATCACTGGTTTGGTAGATGTTAATGTTTTTCGAGGAAACCTTACCGATCTCCAGGATTTATCATTGCAGCCCAAGCGTATTTTAAGTTACTCCGATTAGCCCTTACAAGACAGGTATCCTTTCAAATGATTGTCCTAATATAGCGTTAGCATCCGTTTGTAGCCATTGGTCTAATATGGTAGCATAGATGGATCGGAAATCAATACGATAAGATAAATCACCATTATCTAATGCATCTAGGGCTGGACCGCCATTAACAAACCCATTTTTCTTTAGATTACCACCTAACAAAAAAGCATTATTGGCAGCACCATGATCGGTTCCATTGCTACCATTCTGAGCAACTCGTCTGCCAAATTCGCTAAATGTGAAAATAAGGGTGTCATCCAGTAAATGGTTTTGTCGTAAATCATTTACAAATGCGGAAATAGCCTCTGCATATTGCTGTAGTAACCTATTTTGAATTGCCTTTTGATTGGCATGCGTATCAAAACCAGTTAAACTGGCATAATAAATACGCGTATCCGTATCGCTTAAGATTAATCGAGCAATCAAGGCTAGATCTTTTCCAAAGTTTGTTGAGGGATATGCAATACTATTTTTTCCTTTTTTTGCTTGTGCGGATAAGTATTGTGCACTTTGTTGGGTGTCAATCATCGTCTTATAGAGATAACTTACCGACTCATGATTGTGTTTGGGAGAATGGTGCTCTCCCAAAGCGCGTAAGAATCTATTCGATGTTGATTTTGCAAGTTTTTCAGGGTCTTGCATGGCAAAGCCATTATGTTGTTTTCCTTTTAAGGATAAGCTAAGACTTTCATCAATTTCCAGCGCATGATAGGGCATATCACATCCGATACATTGATTGTCAAGATAACGCCCGAGCCAACCTTCAGTAAGGTACTGATCTGCATCTGAAGCAGTGTGCCAAATATCCATAGATCTGAAGTGTGACCGGTCTGGGTTAGGATAGCCAACATCATGTAGAACAGCCATTTCTCCTCTGTCAAATATGGGCCTCAATGATCGTAGTGCCAAATTGAACCCAAGACTATCATTCATTGGTAATACCTCATTTTGGGGTATGGCTAGCCTAGGGCGTTCGCGATAGTAAATATCATTGCGATAAGGAACAATAGTATTAAGTCCATCATTACCCCCATTGAGCTGTATAATAACTAAGTTACGACCACTTCGACTTTTTTCGGTTTTGATTCCAATAGGGTGGTTGAGAAATGACGGAACCAAAAAACTGGTTGATGCTAATGACGAATATTCTAGGAAGGCTCTTCTTTTCATTTTTTGGCTTGTTGTTATAAACTAAAGGCTAACACATTTGGTAATCAGGCATTGACATGAGCCTGAGTGCGGAAATAAGGACTGTTTCTTGAGGTGTTTCCCCCTTATGGTACCGAAAGAGTAGGGACTGAGGAATAGAGACACCAGGCAAAAGGTATTCAGATAATACTTTGATGGATTCTTCTGGACTAGAAGCCTTGCCAAGTTCTATCAATGGCTTAAGGTTAACTGTGGCTTTCAATTTTGTTGGAGATCGTTTCCTTTTGCTAACACTTAGATCATCTTTAGCCCGATCAGGTAACGGGCTGCCTAGCATGAGTATTTGAGCAAGATTAAGTCGACTCATTAAAGTTGCGTTGTCAATCCATTGGATATCTCCAGGCCATCCAGCTACATTGGGTGGATTGAAAAGGGTTTGACCTAGCAATTTTTGAAGATATATAATGATAAAAGATTCATGTGACTGAATATCAAGGGTTTTAAATAAACCTACGATTAAGTCTACTGGAGATTTAATACGCTTGTACATGATACTTTTATCGTAAAACCAATCCCTTTGCGCCAAATGGAGCATTGTTTTTTCAATATCGTATCTCGATGCGAGTAAGACCTGTGCTAGTTCGGCTTCGTGCTCAGGGTTACCTTTGGCATCCACAAAGTATTGGTATATTTTTTGGCCAATAAAATGTGCTGTTTGGGACTGAGATAGGATGATATCAATAATATCATCTCCGTTCCAGTTACCTATTTGACCCATAAAAGACTTTTGCCCGTGGTCGTGCCATGCTGATCTGAAATAGAATTTACCGTCGGAGGTACTGGTCCAGCCAGTAAATGCTCTGGCTGCTTCAGCTACATCCTTTTCCGTATATGCTCCTTTTCCTATTGTGAAAAGTTCCAAAAGCTCACGGGCAAAGTTTTCATTAGGACTCTGTTTTCGGTTTTGCTGATTATTTAAGTACCGAATCATCGATGGTTCCCGAGCAATCGCTTTCACGAGGGTACCAAACTGACCTAACCCATGTTCTCTGATGGTATTCAGGTAGCTTCTAGCCAGTTTGTGGTCTTTAATTCGGCAGGCAAAGTGGCCGTGCCAGAATAGGCACATTCGCTCTAGTAATGCGGGTTCGTTTTTATGAACCATTCGGCCTATCCATTGGATATTGATTAAGGCTAATTCGATCCGTTTTTCTTTCAAAAGGGATGCTTTAAATTCAGGATTCATCCTGTTCAAAATATTGGTAAGGTCTATTTTTGTTGTCTCTAAAGCCTGCCCTTTTTTTGCTTGTGCAAAAAGGCGGTAAATATGATGATCGAGGCTTTGGCTATGAAAATTCATCCATTCTTCAGGGGATAGGCCAAAGCCGAATCGATTATATAGATGATGAAGTCTTTGCATACGATGTAGATTTAATCCGGTGAACATGGAATGGTTATTAGACGTATCATTGTAGGACGCGTTTAATCGCGTTAAGTAATCTTTAACAACCCAAATCGTCAACATTCGTATTTTTAGATTCAGTTTTAAAAAACCTACGTTATGAGATCAATCTTTATGCTATTGCTTATCGGTAGTTTGGGTATGCATGGCCTTCAAGCACAGGGTATTACATTTTTTGAAGGGTCATGGGAAGAGGCCTTGGCAAAGGCAAAAGCGGAGCAGAAGTTAATATTTATGGATGCTTACGCAGAGTGGTGTGGTCCATGCAAGAGAATGGCAAAAATGGTTTTTACCCAATCAGAGGCAGGAGCATTTTATAATAATTCATTCATCAATCTTAAAATAGACATGGAGAAAGGTGAGGGGTTACAATTGAGAAAAAAGTTTAGGGTAACTGCGTACCCAACGCTTCTGTTTATTGATTATGATGGTAATTTAGTCAAGAGGAGTACGGGTGCCAAACCGCTTGAAGCTTTCATAAGCTTAGGTAAATCAGCGCTTAAGGAAGTTGATCGATCAGCGGCTTTTGTGGCGCAGTATGAAGCAGGTGAACGCAGCCCCGATTTTATCCATAAGTATATTCAGGCCTTGAATGCCTCTGGGAAATCAAGCCTGAGCGTAGCAAACAATTATTTGCGTAGCCAGACGGATCTTTCATTACCGGAAAATCTTGCTATCATATACGCGGCAACGGTTTCTGTTGATTCCAGAATTTTTGATCTGATGATAAAATATCGTTCCGCTCTGGAAGAAATGTATCCGCCTGAAGTTATTGATCAGAAAGTTTTGAGATCAGCACGAAATAGTTTGAATAAGGCTTTGGAATTCGATAGTGAAGAACTATTGGATGAGACGATTAAGAAAGTTCGCAAGAACTTTCCGGATCAAGCGGAATCGTTTGCTAGTCAAGCTAAAATGGCATTTGCTAAGAAAGGAAAGGATGAATTGTCTTTTGTACAAGCATTGCGGTCCTACGTAAAGAAAGGTATGAAACAGGATGGGACTGATCAATCCATCCTGATCGCAAACGAATCAATCAAGGCGTTTCCTAAGTCAGATAAGGTGGTTGATCTGGTTATTCAAATTCATGAAAGCGTTATAGAAAAGGCAAAAGCACCCAAGTATTATTTGGGTTATGCGCGCGTATTGGCTTTTAGTGGACAGGAAAGTAAAGCTATTGAGCAGGCAAAAATAGCATTAGCTAAAGCAAAAGGGATTGACCAAGTTACGCAAATAGAGGCAACACGTTTCTTGGACACCTTGTCCAACGATTAGTGGTATTTGGTGTTAATCCTTTGCAGTGATGTTTCTTAAGCGAAGTACTAAAACTAAGATATGTCGGAACAAAATACACCAAATCGCACGGATGTTAATACCCTTGGCGAGTTTGGTTTGATTGAGCATCTTGTGGGAAAAATAACGTTTCAAAATGCCACTTCTCTTTGTGGTGTAGGTGATGATGCTGCGGTAATTCAGCAAACAGATCAGGTTACTCTGGTGTCCACTGATATGCTGGTAGAAGGGATTCATTTTGACCTTATGTATTCACCTCTTAAGCACCTTGGGTACAAATCGGTTGTTGTCAACCTATCGGATATCTACGCTATGAATGCTGTTCCACAGCAGGTGACTTTTAGTATGGCTTTGTCCAATCGATTTTCAGTGGAGGCACTTGAAGAGTTGTATGCAGGGATTCATTTGGCTTGTGCACGTTATGGAGTGGATCTGGTTGGAGGGGACACCACTTCCTCTAATAAAGGGTTGATCATTAGCGTAACCGCAATTGGTCAGGCGAAACCCGAAAATGTGGTATACCGGAATACAGCTAAAGTAGGGGATTTGATTTGCGTAACTGGTGATTTGGGGGCTGCTTATCTGGGTTTACAACTGCTGGAGCGAGAAAAGCAATTATACCTAGACGATCCAAATATTAAGCCGGATTTGGGTGGGCAAAACTATTTAGTTGGAAGACAGCTGAAACCGGAAGCTCGAGCAGATATGATTGAAGCTTTTGCAAAACGAGGGCTTGTTCCTACGGCGATGATTGATATTTCGGACGGATTGGCCTCGGAATTGTTCCATATTTGTAAGTCATCCGG
>JABSSK010000030.1 GCA_013214265.1 Saprospiraceae bacterium
CAGGTATATCATTGGTCCCCAAAGAAAAAGAAACCTCTGGGGTCCCAAACTACACGTATATTCAAAATCCGTTTTCAGTCTCTCGCGACTTGGAAGTTTTACAGTCCATCCGCCCCTTCAAGAATCTGGGGATTTTTGTCCCACAGAATCAACCTTACATTCAAACTTACATAAGTAGTTTTACTGATACCATTAACATCCAATTTGTCACGCTTGACGATGATCCGATAACGGACCTCAATGAGCTCAACCCAGAAATAGAAGCGATATACATTCTCCCAAATCTTTACGATGACCCTAACGACCACCAAGCTTTAATTGATGGCATTAATGCGCGTAAACTGCCTTCACTAAGCTTAATTGGTCAAAATGATGTGCAAAGAGGGGTGCTAGCCTCCATTTCTTCATCCGATTATATAGGCGTCTATGCACGTAGGATGGCAATTAATGTAATGAAGGTAACCGAAGGCCAAGATCCTAAAGATTTCCCTACACAGGTGAGTGGCATTGAAGATGAACTAGTAATCAATGTAGCCACCATGCTGCAAATTGAAATCTATCCCCCTTATGAAGTATTAAATAAAGCGACCTTTACGGATCTATCACCTAAAGTAGGTCGACAATACAGCCTACAATCAGCTGTTGCCGAAGCTTTGATCAATAATATTTCTTACCAAAGTGCGCAAAAAAATGTAAGTGCTCAAAAAGCAGAAATTGGTATTGCGGCCTCCAATCTACTACCTAATGTAGAAATTGGATCAACGGTTGCTACCATTGACAAAATTACCGCAGAACTATTAAGAGCAGGTCAACAAATCACTCCTCAGACCCAGTGGTCAGGTAACTTATCGATAACTCAGCTGATTTATTCTCAACCAGCAATAGCTAATATTGCTATTCAGAAAGCCCTATTGCGTTCAGAGGAGGCCGGACTTATGGCTCAACAATTAGATTTAGTACTACGGGTTTGTGAAACCTATCTGGGTGTCCTGCAAGCTATAGCTAACCTCAACATACAAAACGTGAATGTGCAGACTACCCTGCGCAACCTTAATATTGCCAAAACCAAGGAACAAATCGGCGTAATAAGTATTGCTGATGTCTATGGTTTTGAATCACAACTTGCCCTTAATAAACGATCCTTGAATGATGCACGTACCTTATTAGAGCAATCCATTATCCAGTTCAATCAATTATTGAATCGCCCTTTGGATGAAGGGGTTGTGCTAGATGAAGTCTTGGACATTCCAGACTTATTGTTCATTCAAGATGAGCGGATCAGCCAACGCATTCAGAACAATTACGATCTGTTACAATTTGCCGACTTCTTGACCGCCTATGCCATTGAAAATGCGCCGGAGTTAGACCAGCTTGCCTGGACGATACAAGCTCAGAAAAAATCGCTCGACATAAATCAAAAAAGCCGTTATTTACCCCAAGTCGCTTTACAAAGCAATTTCGATAAAACCCTAGGACGTTATGGTATTCGCGCTGCCGACGAATTATTCGAAAATAATGGTGTAGACCCTTATCAACTGGCTTGGAACCTTGGTTTTAATGCATCTATCCCCTTGTTCCAAGGAAACCTGAGGACTAAGCGAATTCAAAAAGATAAAGTATTACTTGATCAGTTGCAGCTTAATCAGTCAGCGTTGGAGCAACAGTTTGATGCTAACATAAGGCTCTCACTAGCCAATCTGGGCAACTCATATAATGATATTCTATTAACTGATCAAGCACAAAAATCCAGTAACCAATATCTGGAGCTCGTACAAGATTTGTACCGTGAAGGCGTAGCTTCTATAGCCACACTTTTTGATGCCCAGAACAATCTGGTTGCTGCTCAATTAGGCGCCATAGCATCACAATATCAATTTTTTGTAGATGCTTTCACTATTGAACGATTACTCAATAAATTATACCTCTTATGCAGTTCGGAGGAGCAGGAAGATTTCGTCAGTGCCTACTTTTCCTTTCTTACTAAAAAAGAAAACGATGAATAAACCTATTTTATCCTTATTGTGGAGCATTGTATTTCTTGTAGCCTGCAACAATGGCTCAAAGGAAGAGGATAATTCGGCATCTTCCATTCGTCCGGTCAAATACCTTACAGTTGGGAATAGCCAGCAGGTAGGTCAATTAACGTATACCGGCCTGGCTAAAGCGCAGCAAGTCGCTCGCCTGAGTTTCAAAGTAGGCGGTACAGTGAGCCAGATTCCAATAAAAGTCGGCGATCGAGTAAGAAAAGGTCAACTGCTTGCTCTATTAGATGCAACCGATTATCAAGTAAGTTATAACCAATCTTTGGCGAATGTTCAAAGTGCTAAATCCCAGATCGAAAGTGCACAAGCGCAACTGGAAAACGCTCGAGCTAATTTTCTGAACGCGCAATCAAATTATAATCGTTTTGAAAAGCTATATGAGACCAACAGTATCTCTCTGAGTGATTTTGAACAAGCAAAATCTAATTACCTTAGTGCCGAAGCATCCCTGAAAGCAGCTGAAACGCAAGTGCAAGCAGCTATTGCAGGCGAAAAGTCATCTGAGAGTATGGCCCGATCCGCTTCTAACCAGATTAATTACACCCGCATTGAAGCTCCTTTTGCTGGCATCATTTCCAGTATCAATATCGAGCCCAATGAAATTGTTGGACAAGGCAACCCAATTATTGAGCTTAATTCTATTGGTAATCCTGATGTAGAAATTGGGGTATCCGAAAATGCCATTGCTACTATTACGAACGACCAGCAAGTCGAAGTACGCTTCAACTCTATTCCCGAAAAAACATTTAGCGGCACTGTTCATGAAATTGGTTTCAGCTCGGCAGGTACTACTTTTCCAGTGACTATCCGACTTGCAGAAAGTGAAAATCGAATCCGCCCAGGTATGCCAGCCAGCGCTACGTTTTCATTCAACGACCAAGATAAACTCCAACTAATAGTACCCCCGGGAGCTGTGGCCAAAGATGTATCAGGACACTTCGTTTATTTGATTCAAGAAGAGAGCCAGAATCAGTTTGTATGCAAGAAACAAAATGTAACTATAGGAAGGCTTCGTGATGCTGGGTTTGAAATTCTTGACGGCCTTTCACCTGGTAATAAAATCGCCAGCGCAGGCCTTGATTTGCTGTATGATGGTATGCGTGTCAAACTTTACCGAAACTAAGGAGACCTATTGTATGGCATTATGATGCATTAGTAGCCAAAAAACAGACTCATTCTGGAAGAATGTAAATGAAAAAACATGAATTTAACTGAATTCACCATCAAGAAGAGCCGGATTGCTATATCCGTTTTTGTTTTGTTGGCCGTTATGGGACTCAATTCCTATTTTGGACTTCCTCAAGATAGTATGCCTCCTTATACTGTCCGGGTCGCCTCAGTGGTCTCCTACTTCCCTGGTGCCAGTCCCGAGCGCGTTGAAAATCTGGTCACTCAGAAGATTGAGGAAAAAATTCAGGAGATTCCCGAACTAAAGGAGTTATACAGCACATCCCTGACAGGCCTTTCTTCGGTATCTATTATTCTCAAAGATGAAGTACCCCCTCAGGATTTGCAAAAAACCTGGGACCGTATTCGGAGGAAATTAAATACGGTGGAGCTTCCCAGTGGTGCATACTATAATTTATATGATGATGATATAGGGGTAGTTTATGGTATCATGCTGGGATTGATCTCTAATAACGATCAGCAAGGGAATATGGAGTATTCCTATGCGGAGATGAAAGCTATCGCTGATGATATCCGCGATGATATCATCGCTATCAGTGAAGCAGCTAAAGTAGAAATTGGAGGGTACCAGACAGAAGAAATATTTGTAGAGTTTGATAATGCTAAATTGTCCAGCCTAAATATTACGGCCTCACAAATTCAGGCTATCCTGGGTGGGACCAACATTCTTTACTCCGGTGGCGAAATGAACCTTGGTGATCAGCGAATCATTATCGAACCTACAGGAAACTTTGATGATGTCGAGGATATAAAAAATACTATAATCAGTACGGTCAATGGTCGTTCCTTAGTCTTACAAGATATTGCTCATGTATACCGAGGATATAAAAAACCAGAAGAACAACTCATCAAAGTAGATGGTAAACAAGCACTATCCCTTTCAGTTGCCCTGATCGATGGTGCCAATATAGTAGCACTAGGCGAAGCCATTAATGAAAAAATAGAATACTACAATCGTTCCTTACCACTTGGCCTAGAACTCAGGCGACTCTCTTCCCTAGATTATTACGTGGATTCTGAAGTTAGCAACTTTGTCCAGAATCTAATCCAAACGGTAGGCTTGGTTCTAATTGTTATGCTGATTTTTCTGGGTTTAAGAACAGGACTGATCATTGCATCCCTGGTGCCTATGGTTATTCTAGCCACCTTTCTGTTCATGGGTGTTTTCGGACAAGGAATCAATCAGGTATCTCTGGCTGCACTAATTATGGCTTTGGGCCTGATGGTAGATAATGGAGTCGTAGTAGCCGAAACAGTCTTAGTAAAACTAGAAAAAGGAATTGATAAACTTACAGCTGTCAAAGAAGCTTGTAATGAATTAATTGTTCCACTTCTCATTTCAACCCTAACCACCTCGGTAGCCTTTATGTCATTTTATTTGGCTGAAGGTACTATGGGTGATATCGTTGGACCCTTATTTGTAGTCATTTCGATTGCACTGATTTGCTCGTGGTTCTTATCCATGACTTTGATAACTATGCTGTGCTTTTATTTATTAAAATCACGACATGAGGATAAAAACAAAAGGAGCCTAATTGACCGCGTTATTGCTTATTTAAGAACGAAATACGAAAAGCTGATCAATGCTGCCCTCAAGCGAAAGCGACTCTCCATGTTTTTGGTCCTAGCTCTTTTCTTGACATCTTTTATCTTATTCACGAAAATTCCCTTTTTATTCTTCCCAGATTCCGAACGCAACCTCATAACGGTTGATATCATATTACCACAAGGAACACGCCTAGAAAATACCATTGAGGTAGTTGAAAACCTGGAAGCTTACATGACGGACAACCTAAAACTTAATGATGCTCGGTCAATAGGTATACGCGACTGGTCTGCTTTTATTGGTAAAGGTCCTGAATCATATGATTTAGGGTATTCCTCGGGTGAATCCAGTTCAAATTATGCACACCTGCTTATCAATACGTCTTCTGGTGGCGATAACGGCTATGTCATTAACAAAATTGATAGTTTTGCCTTTCAAGCTTTCCCTACAGCTGACATTAAAGTCAAACGCCTCAGCTCAGGTGGTGGTGGAACGCCCATTGAAATCAAAATCTCGGGCAAGGACGGAGATATACTCTCAAACATAGGTGAGTCCATCAAAGAAAAGCTGAATCAGCAGCCTGGCACCAAGAATGTAAAAGATAACCTGGGCTTAAAAACAAAAAAAATTGTCATAGATATAGATCCGCTAAAAACGCAAAATGCTAATCTAACCAATCAGGATATTGCCGTTTCACTCCGAACAACACTCAATGGGTTTGCGATTGGTGAATATCGAGAAGGCAAAAACAACATTGATATCATTATGCGAGATGTTAATCATGATGATGTTAAAGTTGAAAACCTGCAAAGCATCAATATTTATTCCCAAAGTACAGGAACCAACGTACCCTTAGCACAGGTCGCTGACATAGAAGTGGTATGGCAATATGCCGCCGTCCTCAGAAAAGACCTGAAACGCAATATGGTCATTTCATCCCAAATACGCGAAGGAGGTAATGCCAACGTTGTAATGAATGAGATCAGGCCTTGGCTGAATGAGCAAAAAGAAAATAACTGGCCCTCTGGGTATGACTATGAATTAGGAGGTGATGCACAAAGCTCAGCTGAAGCTATGGGGAATGTTGCAGCTTGGCTACCCCTGTCTTTTTTCATCATTCTCATTTTGCTGATTATTCAATTTAACTCTTTTCGGAAAACAGCCATCGTTCTGCTCACCATTCCACTAGGTATTATTGGGGTCGTCTTTGGTCTTTTGATCCTACGCTCCTATTTCGGCTTTTTTGCCTTCTTAGGTATAATTTCCCTAGCAGGTATTATCATTAATAATGCTATTGTATTAATTGACCGTATCGAAGTGGAATCTGGTTCAGGCAGTATTTCATTGGTTCAAGCAGTCAAGGAAGCTTGCTTGCAGCGCTTCCGCCCTATCTTACTAACCACTTTCACCACCGTTCTAGGGATGATCCCTCTATATCTAGGAGGAGGAATATTATGGGAACCCCTAGCCGCTGCTATTATGTTTGGACTATTATTTGGTACAATAATTACGCTCATCTTTGTACCCGTTTGTTACATGCTATTTTATCCAAATAAAATAGTGACAGATCAAACTGATAAATAAAAAAAGAAAAAGCGCCTTCTATTATCGAAAAAAATTAGAGAATAAATATTATCATTTTGGGGTTTTATACTTTTGAAAACCTCTTTTCGAAATATGAAATCATAGGTCACACATATACTAAAAAGGTATAATTAGAAAATTTTAGACTCCTTGCTATTTAAAAAAGCAGACCGTAAAATCCCCCCTTAATAAGGGGTACCCCAATGAGCCTTTTACCCTTAACCCCATCAGTATGATTATTTCAATTCCGCACACCACACAGAATTATTCTGGATCTTTCCTTCAGACCCTTACTCCAACTATTTAGCGTCAGTTAACCAGAGCTCTGTGCTCCTTCCATTCGTTTTGGATGTTACCCTGAAATGGTATGTAACCAACTGTAAAGCTAACATACATATTCACTAAACAACAATGTTATGACCGACCTTTACTCACTCGTTCGATTACGAGGCGTACTAATTATTGGTTGTCAGGTTAATTGCGTGTTTGCTCAAGAACACGATTCCTCCTTGTGATGATGGTAACTCCATCACAGTTGATTTTACTGATCCTAAGACACAACAATGTAAAAACACTGTATGCGATGATGACGCCTCTAATACCTATAACTGTATTGACATAGAAAGTATGGATAGGCACATTGTTGTTTGTGAGATACCAGACTGTGACAATGATGGTACCCACAATGATTGTGAAAACGACTACGACGAAGGTAGTAATAAAACGCTTCAGGCTGTAACGATACTAACGCCCCACATACGAAACTAGGGTATAGAAACAACTATTCAGTTACTCCTTTGAGTTTAGTGATGGATCCGTATTTTCCGGTACGTGCGAAAGCAATATTATCGCAGTTTATGTCGGCGGATTCCCTTTTACTCTGCATTTAAGTTGTTCGGATGCGTTTGATGGTTCCGACAAAATACCTAGTAATGCCGATGATGATTATGGGAAAAGGGTGGATCTTATCAGAACCGAAGTCATCTAACAGTCACTAGATACCGGCTTTTTAAATACAAGATCGATGATAAAAGCAACACCTGTAAACTAGATAAACAGTGCGATGGAACTAGAGTCAACGGATCTGACAGTTTCACCATTCACCCGAATCCGACCGGTAGTGTTTTACAAGTAGATGTGAGTACATATCTTGGATTACAGGAGAATATCGAAATTTATGATCAAACTGGTAATTTGGTCCATACCCCAACAGGTAAATCAGATACCAGATGAGACGATTCCGATAGATATGAGTAAGCACCCATCGGGTAATTATCATGTAAAAGTGCATATACCCGATCTGCAGGTTATTTTATTTAATCAATTTATTTTGGCTAGGTATTAAATCAGGAAGCAGAACATGAATACCCTGTAATTCAACTAACAATCTGCCATAGCCCGCTACCATCTTTAAGGATGTGTAGCGGGCTTTTTTATGGTAGGCTTTTACCTTTTCTCATAATAACCAATTAAAATTCAGTCATTTCGTGTCTTTCCCAAGTTCAATAGCTTTAAAGCGCTTCATTTATTTCGGTAAAGCTTATAAAAAAGCCACCCAGTTTTCTGGATGGCCTGATTAAATAATTTACCCTCAAACAAAAAGGTTAAATCACGAGTCTAAGGTGTTTTTCTTGAAGAGTTCTTGTGTTCTATATTTACTCTTGTGAAACTATTTGAATACGAAATATTTATCCATATTCCACGACCAACTTAAGAAAGAATACGACAGACCGCTATAAGAGTCGGCCAAAGCACCCAGAAATAATTGGGTGTTGCACCGTGGGTATACATATCATCGTGCTAAAATGAATCCAGTTCGTTTACTATTTAGATCTGTAAGTTGGCTATGCAGGCAGGCATGTTCCTATTATCAGGTCGGTTACTTTTTTACGAAAGTAAAAAAGACCAGCAAGTAGATGGCCTGAATGGATAAAAATGGATTCGTACATTTAATCATCTGCTACTTGAAAAAATCTTTTTGTATGTAAAAGTCTAGAACTGAACCATCCCGAATAGTGATCAAAATCACCTGATTATATAACTTCCTCTTCTTTAGGTAGAAGTCACTTAAATAAAACGTTTCATCGGATATTTTCCGATGAAACGTTATCTATTTTGATTGCCATAGCTATGGTAAGTCAGGGAAGGCGTAAGTATTTTTCATGTGGTGTTGTCACAAAAAAGAGTTCCGACTTTGAACTATTATTAGACACTTTTATTAAGCTCTTCAGATGGGTCGTACGAGAAAATGTCCATTTCTGCGTTCGTGTAATCGACCATGTATTGTTCCGATTCAAGGTAACTTAATATGGTCGTGTGTATTGAATTATTTTTTAGTGCAAACCTCAATCCTTTCATAATTTTTTGATGCAATTCTGTATCTCTTGCATAGTGGCTTACATATGAGTCGAGGAATTCTTCTTTCGTCATGATCTCCCCTAAGTCTTTACCTGGAAAATTTCTTCCCATGATTCGAATTACACTGGGATAGAGGTTCCAGAAAGCCAGAGCAGCTTCCATAGGGTAATCTGTATAAATGTCCTTGATAAACTTATCGGTCACTTCGAATTCTGTAGGGACATATTGTCTTTTTTCATTGGAGTCCATCCAGCGCAGGTATCCTCGGTCGATCAGGTTGTGAATGTCTTTTTTGGTTACCCAACGTCCAGAGTCACTTGTTGGATTTGAGAATCGATAGATCAGTTCAAACTCGCGATTGTAGATTAGCAACAAAAGCATGAATTGATTAGGATTCATTTTTTTGTCAATCAACATGGGCATAAGTCGTTTGTAATCAATCATTCAATTATAAATTTTATATGAAATTAAATGGCATAAAATTTCACTTCAACAACGGTTTTCCTCCCTCAGTTCCGGTACGATTTAGCCTTTAATCGGTTTAACAACCAGGCCAACTGCAGCAATCCAACCGATACGACCATGGATGATATAATGTAGTAAATGATGTATTTCCTAAATCACCATGTTGTTATTGCATGTTATATCATATTCATTAAAACATTCGTTTGTGTGTACTTAAGAATCGTTTTTACAGTTTACGTATAATAGCGACCCCCGTTTTGAAGCAGGCCCGATCCGTATGTCGGTATGCGTTCCCATTCACCCAACGTGATATCACATCAAACGTCAGAAGGCAAAGGGCATCCATTCTGCTACTGTGGATAATGTAAAATACATATGGTGCGGATTTAGTTCCCTCAACCAGCAAAATCAGTGAGAAAAGGTATCCTGATCCAGCTATATACATCCTTTTACAGATACATATACTCAGTGAACACCCGAATATGTATTGTTATCAGATGTGAAGTAGGGCAATAGATAGCATACAAAAGTCCTACACACGCCTAGCAATTAAAAAGTACCCATTCAGAAGGGAACGGATTTTATTTAGCATCTTACATAATGTCAGACCTTATCCCAGTAAACTTATTCCTGTGGTATCCAAGTGGTAAAACCTTCAAAACTGTAGCCCCCACACTATTCCTAATAATCCATCATCTACCTGGTTGATGTACTTGTACCTGTTGGTACATTCAAAGTATACATCCTCTTTTAATAGCCTGAATACGACCCGTATTCGACTCGTAGCGGACCTGCTCATTAATATGCTTGGCTGAATGAAACGAAAAAGGAAAAGATTCAGACCAGCTAAATTCAATCTGACTAGCAGAAGCATGCAACGCCCGAAAGCCAGCTTGAGCAAATATAGAGGCATTATCAGGGGTAACTCCACCACCTGGCATGACGGTAAGTACATCACCAGCTCGCAGTTGCATGCGCTGTAATGTTTCCAACCCCGCAATCACCTGTGGCTCCTGACCAGAACTTAAGACTGTTTTTACACCCATAGCAAGCAATGTGTCAATCGATTGCTCGAAGTTAGACGTCCAGTCAAAAGCTCGATGAAAAGTGAAAGGCAGGTCACCACTTGCTTCTATGAGTCGTTCGGTAGCAGCCTGATCAATTTCATGCGTATCCATAAGTACGCCCGACACAATTCCGGCACAACCGACAGATTTACAATACCTAATATCTTGCTCCATTACCTGCAACTCATAATCTGTATAGGTAAAATCACCACTTCGCGGACGTATCAATACATTCACCGGTATCGATAATGCATTCAGCACCTCCTCTAGTAGACCTGGTGATGGTGTAAGTCCTCCCACACCTAATTCCATACACAATTCAACTCGATCCGCTCCACCCGCTTCCGCCCGCCGAGCAGATAATAAGGAAGTGACTGCTATTTCAAGGATCATATTTAGTATTTTTTGAAGCTTGAATAAGGAAACCATCATATGCATTCCTTGGTTTCATTGACCACCCAAGATAAGATATTAATGATCGACCAAAACCCAGACTATTCATCATATTGTGCGATCGGAACGCCTTTTTTTATGATACAGCGGATAAAACCCATACGATTGGTATCTTAAGGAACCATCCTTTTATTTTTCACTTTTCTTATTTTGAAAGTTAATAAATGTGGTGTAAGTACTTGAATCCGTTGCGTAATAAATTCTTCTAATGGAAGCATGTCGTTGTTTACTGAAATACTTGTTTTAGCTATCTATACATACCACTTCACTTTCGTAAAAAATCACTATGAATAACCGACAGATTGGTGTGCTTTACGCGACTGGATTTATACTTTGTATACCTTTGATTGCCATGCAATACACACAAGAAGTTAACTCGAGTGTATTCGACTTTTTGGTTGCAGCCTTTCTCATGATTGGCTTTGGTTTGGGATGCGAGCGGATTACTCGTAACATTAAGAAGTCAGGCTTACGGATAGGAGTAGTCGTTCTGTCCGTAACAATATTGATTCTGATCTGGATGGAGCTTGCTGTGGGTATATTCGGATCTCCTTTGTCCGGAAATTAATCCCAATTGTCAAGCCGTATTGTGTAATTCTTATTTCTACAATCAGGTACCATTAATTATCATTTTCGTTTTTTGATATTTCCTGAACGTTTAATAATATCAATTCAAGCGACGTCCATCCTTACAATTGCCGGTAGTACCCTGGTCTAATATCCAAAAAATACAAATATTAGCATTGGCTCGAAGGATTCAGAAGAACCTGTTAATATTTCACCTAAAAGCAAATAGTCGCGATGGCAAACAAAAAAACTAAACGCTTGATGGCATTTCGCACTTCAGAACCAATAAACTGTTGACTACACCAACCAAAATAGACCAAGATATCACCAAGTCAGGTGTATCGTATTCATGTAATCTGGTTTATCGAAAAATATAACCTCAAAAGACAAATGGTTACTTATTCTTCGTCAGAACTATCGATCAGAGGCATACTAGCAATTCTTATGGCGTGAATCGACTCATAGGATATGGCTTTTTACAACAAAGATTTCATACCCAAATATGTGTTTGAAAAAATAAACCAATCATTCCCATCCTGTAAAATCATTGGATAAAGCGGACACCAATTCTTGATTAACATAGCTTGCCCGTTTCTCACTTCAGGCTACCCATCTATTCACTTTTACCGAAAAAATGCCGATTTACAGGGCTGCTGACGTAGTCCGTAGAATAAAGAAAATAGCATTGGTTAAAATCCTGTAGCTTTACTTTAGATCAATCTTTATTTTCATGTCTTTTTACCTCAAGTCGTTCTTGGTCATGCTTCTATTGGCTTCCACTTCTCTGCAGGCTTCCTCTACTTTTGCCTGGCTGGAGGCAGATAAAGAGGTTCCTAGTAAAAGTGATCCTCCAATCTCCATTCTTGTTCCTACGCTCTTAGAAGAAGCGACATCCATCTTTCGTACTGTCAATGATATTGCTTTTTTAGAGTCGATGAAATACACCGTGAGTCTTCCTAATCACCCACTGATCGATACCCTTCTCATGGAATCCCGAAATGGTACTTTTGACAATGATGATTTCCCACGGATCGTCACTATCCTGGAAGATGGTGCATTCAGCATGGATGACTACAAGGAAGCGCAAAAGAAGGGAGAAGCCCAGTTTGCCTTACTTACCGATATGCTACTCTATCTGGAAGCTATATCCACAACCTGGTTTTGGGACTTTAAGCATTACGAAACGTATACGATTCGTTTCACCCGCTACGGAAGTGGTGGCAGCTATGATACGCAAACCGGTACCATCACCCTAATGACCACACCCACCGGTACTTTTAAAAACTATCGCAATCCGATCAATACCATCATTCATGAGATCGTACATTTGGGTATCGAAGAGTCGTTAGTGCAAAAGCACCAACTACCTCACCCCTTGAAAGAGAGATTAGTAGATACCATTATCAAAATTCTTTTTGGTGACCGCCTTCCAAACTATAAGATTCAAAACATGGGGTACGAAAGTCTGAACAATCATATACGTGAAACGATTGACCTGGTAGATCTGGAGATCGCTTTAGCTAAGCTTAACCGATAAAGCCCCTGATTACGGTATACTGCTGTAAATCAGAACTTAGCCAGAGTAACGTCATCTTTCAACTGATACTTAACTCTTTGTATCAGGATCAACTGGCCTATTCTCTTAATTCCTCACTTAAAAATGAACAGCAGATCAATTGTTACGAAAGGTTTGATATTAACGCTAAAAAGCTCAAAAAAAAGATAAAAGTGTTGATAAAAAATATACTTTTGCAGCTTTATTTTTATTTAGTCTTAATAAACATATAATGCGCAATAAAATTTTATCAACTCTTATCCTTGTAACACTGTGGTTTAACTATGCTGCAACTCAAGACAACAGTTTTACAGGAGAAGTTAAGGACAATACCGACCAACCTCTGGTTGGTGTAAATATTGCTATACGAGGGCTTTCGATTGGCACATTAACTGATGAAAACGGGATGTTCAAACTTTCGAATATTCCGGAGGGCAGCCATGCGATGACATTATCTTACGTAGGCTTTAAGACGCGTGAAATACGCCTAACGGCAACTGAAGGGCAGAATGTCACCTTAGGTACATTCACCATGTACGAGGGTAATGAACTATTACAGGAAGTTACAGTAACCGCCAGCAGAGAGAACAAGTTCTCTCGAAAAAAGACGGCTTACGTTTCGAAGTTACCTTTGCAGGATATGAAAAATCCAACGGTCTATAGTACGGTGACCACAGAATTATTGGAGTCACAGATAGTAACCAACTTTGACGACGCTATTGTCAATGCTACCGGTATTAGTAAACTATGGGAAGCGACAGGACGTGCACCGGGAGAAGGAACCGGCTACTTTTCGACTCGAGGATATGCTACGCAACCCGAATTAGTAGACGGCATGCCAGGTTTTACTTTCAGTGCTATTGATCCTTCATATATTGAGCGAATTGAAGTGATCAAAGGGCCAGCAGCTACATTATTTGGTAGTACAGTAACCTCAATAGGGGGGCTGATAAATGTGGTTACCAAAAAACCATACGAAGGATTTGGGGGGAGTTTTACCTATACAGCGGGCGCTTTTAATATGCATCGTGCAACCTTAGATTTAAATACACCAATCGGCAAAAACGATAATATCTTCTTTAGAATTAATGGGTCTTTTCTAAATCAGGATTCGTGGCAGGACGCTGGATTCAGAAATACTTTTTTTGTAGCTCCATCTCTTTCATACCGAGTTAACAATCGTTTGAACGTTTCATTAGGTGTTGAATACTCCCGTACTGAGCAGACCAATCCGTCAATGCTATTTGTAAGGCGGGGAATTCCTTTAGCTTCTACTGATGTTAATCAAATGGGTGTGGACCCCAATAAATCTTTTACATCTGATGATGTGACGTTAACGAGTCCAATCTTGAATACCCGAGCTATTGCTGACTACAAACTTTCTGACAACTGGACTTCTCAGACTATTTTTGCGAATACACACTCTGAAGCCTTCGGCTATTATCAGTATATGGTTGAGGGTGCAGCTGCCGCTTTTGGTGTTCTACAAGCATTACAAGGCGTACCTGGTATTGACGAGATACTTTTTGAATCGCAGTCTTTACTGGCTACTGATGCCTTTGCACGAATTTTTGACAAAAGGGACGGTAGTGGTACCAAGTATAACCTTCAACAGAACTTTACAGGTGACTTTAGGCTTGGAAAGATGCGTAACAGAATGGTTATTGGTTTAGACTACGTAAATCGCTCCACCAAGTCCTCTGTCAAAAATGGTAACCCTACCTTAGTCAATACACCTACTTTTGCTACGCTGCTACAAACGATTCAGGGTCTAGAATCACTAGGTGCAGTTCCAGAGAATACTGCTTTAGGGTTGGGTTTACAGCTATCAAGTTTCCCATATTTCGATGGTATTTTTACAGCTGATGGACGAGTAATACCCAACAGTTTCACTCCTAATGCAACTTATACACCTAACATAGCACAGTTAGATGCTATTTTTTCTGAATTACCTGCCATCAACATCGAAACAGGTTCGGTAACCTATGCAGCCTATGTATCAAATGTCTTGAATATTACGGATAACCTGACCGCTCACATTGGGTTACGCCTTGATCATTTCGATCAGGAAGGAGACAAAAACAATCCCCTCGACGATTTCACCAAAACCACTTTCTCACCTAATGCCGGTATTGTTTATCAGCCACTACCCAATAAGCTGACGCTCTTCACCAACTACCAGACTGGTTTTGTCAACAATAACCCTGTAGTGAACCAAGACGGTTCGGTGCAGAACTTTGAACCTACTAAAGCAAGACAATTTGAAGGTGGTGTTAAAACTAATTTCCTTAGTGGCAAGCTCAATATGGGTATTAGCTATTATCATATCACAGTTAATAACACCCTTAATATTGATCCCCGCATTCCTCTATTCCCTAATAGTATTGCGCTGGCTGAGGTAATAAGCCAGGGATTAGAATTTGAGATTAATACCAGCCCGATAAAAGGATTGAACCTGCGAGCATCTTACTCTTACAACGATAAAAAAACCACAGATGCCTTCAGTGAAACAACCAATACCCAGTATGATGAACTAGAAAATAGAAGACCAGAAGATGCCGGGCCTGCACATGTTTACAATATGTGGGTAGATTATAAATTCGAATTTACCGATAATACATTTTTGAAAAACCTAGGTGTTGGTGCCGGATTTATTGGTGCATCCGAACACATTACAATGAATAATGGTGTAACGGGCCAGTTCACGCTTCCAAGCTATACCATTTTCAACCTTGGCCTGTACTACAATATGGAAAAAATTAGAGTAGGGCTTAAAGTAAATAATCTGACCAATGAAATTTACTACAATGGTTGGAGTACGATCAACGCGCAAGCACCTCGTACAATTTTAGGGACCGTTTCTTATAAATTCTAATGGAAGAATGATACCTTAATATCATTGGTATTTTGATGGATACTTTTATATTTTAACAAAAGCAGCAACTCTTACCAACTCATTTTGGTTGGAGTTGCTGCTCATGTATAAAAAATGATAACAGCTAGTATTTTTTCCGTTTTTCTTGGATGCTTTTGTTTGTACAATACGTCAAAAAGAATCGTACCCAACAATGAACTGGCGCTCGCCAAATGGTTACAATCCAATCATATTCTAGCCAAAATAATAGGTTTCCTTCTCATTCTTTTGGGCCTCCCTACCATTCAATTCGTGTTAGGAAATACCTCCGGCTTAATATCCTGGATAATAATACTGAGTATCATTTTTAGCTTATTAATCATACTGGCTCCTTTGCGAAAGGATATATTTGTAGCAGCAAATCTGCTATTCCTGTTAATACTTACCCTAGAACTAATTTTTTGAAATCATGCCGGCAAATAAAAAATACTTGACACAATCACCGTGGCATCGATTTGCTAAAATATCCGCTGGAATATTTGGTGGTTACGCTATAACTGTTCTTTTCCACATGTGTCTACCTCTTTTTTTACCCTATCCAAAAGAAGTTCTCATAACCTCTATTTTTTCCATTTTCGTCATATGGTGTGCCCTATTAGTTGTTCCTTTCCTATTTGATAATGGCTGGAAAGCATGGCTACTATATCTGGGTGTCATTTCTTTTCTTTATGCTATCTATTATTTTGGCACCCCGTTCAATCCATTCATATAATGAATAAAAGAAACTACAATGTTTTCTTTAACACCCATACGGTAAGTGGTATCATTATCAGCGTTGGGTTGTATGTTATATTTTTTGCCGGCGCATTCGCTTTATTCAAGGACGAAATAAAGATATGGGAGGAAGGCACACCCCTAAGTCATATTGCCAGAAAAGATATTAACTACGATAATATTTTTGATACCCTCCACCAAACTTATGACCTTACGGGCAGAGACTTACAATTAAACTTTGGTGGCAAAAGTGATCAGATTTATGTGGCCATGTCTGCTTCCAAAGACACCTTGGCATCCCAAAAACAGCAAGAAAGTCAATATTTTTCGGTTGATATAAATACCCTTGAAACCAAAACCTATAATGAACACTACAGCTTAGGAGAGTTTTTATACCGATTACATTTTTTAGGTCAAATACCTTATGCTGGCCTGTTTCTGGCTGGAATAATATCTCTTTTTTTCCTTTTCGCTATTGTTACAGGTGTTATTGTGCATTGGAGAAAAATTATTCCCAATTTTTATTATTTCAACCCTAAAATCGCATTAAAAAGAGTTTGGGCTGATGCACACACCGCATTGGGGCTTATTGGCCTCCCTTTCCAGTTTGTTTTTGCCGTGAGTGGTGCCTATTTCTGCTTGAGTATCCTGGTACTGCTACCCGCAGGCCTTCTTTATAATGGCGACCAGTCAAAATTAATTGCGGATATGCGGCCTGACCGGAAAGTGTATAACTGGAAAGGTGAAACAGATAAACCGTTTATCAGTTTCAACGAGATCGCTGAACAAGCAGAAACAACATGGGATCAATACCGACTGACCAGAGGGTTCATAAAGAACTACGCAGGGAATAACATGAAGTATATCCTTTCCGGGGAACTTTCATCTGATAAACGATTTATAGGTGTTGGCAGTATAATTATAGATGCATATACTGGAAAAGTAGAAAGCGAAAAAAACCCCAATACCCTATCCTATATAGAAGATGCTCAGTTTGTCTTTGGTCGATTACACTTTGCTCATTTTGGAGGTAATGCTTTAAAACTGATGTACTTTTTACTGGCACTAATAACCTGTTTTGTTATTATCTCAGGGGTACTCATCTGGATAGAGGCACGTAATAAAAAAAGTATGACCATCTCTCAGCGTTTGTATACAGCCAAAGTAGGACACGTCTATTTAGCCATATGCTTAAGCATGCTTCCCGTTACCGCCCTATCGTTCCTGTTCGTGAAATTTGCAGAAGGCCATTTTACCAATAAAATTTCAGCGATCTACTGGTTTTATTTTACCACCTGGCTCCTGTTTATTCTATTCTTCCGATTCAAAAGAGACAACTATTTTACCAATAAATACAGCTTACTCCTAGGTGGTGTAATAGGCCTTTTAATTCCTATCTCTAATGGTATTGTTTCTGGAAACTGGATTTGGGTAGCCTTCCTACAACAACAGTTCGACATATTACTGATCGATTTCTTGTGGATAGGAATTGCCATTACGTCCCTCATTTTTTATGTAAATATAAAACCAGAAGTAAAAGCCAATAGTGCTTTCACTAAGCATCCTTTAAACTATAAGGATATCTCCAACGCTAAAGCTATAGGAGTAGCTGTAACCGAAACTCAAACAGATCATACAAACGAACTAACTACTAAAAACAATCTACCTATGCGTACCAAAGTTATCTTACTATGGTTCATCTTAGCCTTTACATGGATCGTCCACCACATATACGGTCTTTTCAATATATATTATAATGAAACCCTCATAATGGATGGTGCAACCGGAGCAGCACCCCTCGAACATCATATCTTCCGAATCATACTTGAAGGGTTTTGTTTACTTTTTGCTTTATTGAGTATCGAAGTATCTAAGAAATGGTTTAAAACTACATCGTTTATCTGGGCCTGCCTTGCCGGCCTTTATAATGTTTACCACCTTATTTCCGCATTTCTATATGAACCTAGCAATGTATCAGAAATATTTATGCTTTTACTCACCGTTATAGCCAGCATATTTTTAGTACGTAATACAAATCAGTGGAGGCAGGAATTATAGCTCATATAAGCCTTTTGACACCATACTTACTACATTCTGCCATACTACCATGATTGGTGTTTCACCAATCATGGTAGCCCTTTCAATAAAAAAGTAAATTGAAAGCAACTGGCCCTCCCTCTGTTGACCAAGAGGGGTAATAATGGGTTTTCTGCCTATCTTAGGCCAAACACCTTTGGTCAATGATACGTAACACTACCCTGTGCCAATTTTTTGGCGTAAGCCTTTTTCTACTTCTAGTGCATGCCTGTGGTCAAGAATCCACCTTACCTCCTGAACGCCCTAATATCCTACTAATCGTAGCTGACGATTTGGGCTATGGCGACATCAGCTGTTATGGTGGTGATATCGAAACCCCAAATATTGATGCCCTCGCTAACCACGGTATCCGCTTCACCCGATTCAAGACAGCACCTATGTGTGCCCCCACCCGCGCTATGCTATTATCGGGTAATGACAACCACATTGCCGGTATGGGTCTTCAAGGTGAAGTGACAGATTCAATCGGATACGAAGGCCATCTAACCAACCGAATTATTCCGATTCCAGCTTTACTGCGCGATACAGGCTACCATACCTCCATAGCTGGAAAATGGCACCTTGGCCTGCGCCCAGAAGACGGCCCGCAACAAAAAGGCTTCGACCGGTCTTTTGTACTTTTGAATGGGGCAGGTAATCATTATGATGGCCAAAGTGTACTCCGTAGTGGATTATCCAATTATCGAGCGGATGGTGAAACCATAACCTGGCCCCAAGGTGCATATTCTACCGACTTGTATACCGATTCCATTATTTCCTATATCACAGAAAGTCAACAGCAGAATAAGCCCTTTTTTACGTTCGCAGCTTACACCTCTCCGCACTGGCCGCTCCAGGTCGATACTAGCCATTGGCACAAGTTCCGGGGTCGGTACGACGAAGGGTATGAAGTTTTACGAAAGCAACGACTCGCTAGCCTGAAAGATGCCGGAATGATACCTTCCGAAAGTCCCCTACCCCCTTTGCACCCTTCCGTTATGCCATGGGATTCCCTTTCGGAAAAAGAACAACAATTTGAAGCCCGTAAAATGGAATTATACGCCGGTATGGTCGACAACCTCGATTATAATATTGGCCGACTAATAGCGCATCTCAAATCTACTGGAGCCTACGAAAACACCATGGTAATTTTCATGTCTGACAATGGAGCAGCCTATCGTGATTTCATCAATACCATTAAAGTATTGCGAGCGCATTTCAATGACGACTATGACCGCATGGGACTTCCCGATTCTTATATTTCGTACGGGCCGCAATGGGCTGAAGCAGGATCCGCCCCTTTTCGATATTTTAAAGATTATGCTTCCGAAGGAGGTATCAATACAACCCTGATAATCAGCAACCCAAATCTCTTGCGTAAGCAAAGTATTGACCACTCTTTGGTAACTGTACAGGACTTAGCACCTACTTTTTACGAATGGGCCGGCACGTCCTATCCCAACCAATACCTGGGCAAAGCAGTCTATCCCTTGCGTGGCGCATCTATGGCCTCGCTCATTAAAGGAGAGGCAACCTATGTCCACGATTCAACCTACGTATTTGCTATGGAACACAGCGGTAATGCAATGGTACGCAAAGGCAAATGGAAATTAACCAACCATAAGCGACCATTCAAAGAATCTAATTTTGCGTTATACGATGTATCAAAAGACTTGGCCGAACAAACTGACCTAAAGAACATCAATCCTCAAAAATACAATGAAATGATATCCGCCTGGAAAAAATTCAAAGCGGAAGTAGGCGTCATATTTCCAAAACCAAGATAAACATCCACCGTAAATTGGATCTATCCTAACACATAGTGCTCGCCGGACAGTTGTATATCCACACCCACAATAGCACAATTTTAGCACGTATGTACTAGCTTTTAGTTTTCTTTTTGCATTTTCATAAAAGATTAGAAAACGTAAGTACCATAATTAAGTACTGAATTATACCTTTCAGAATATGGAAAACATCCATTCTTTTATTCATTTCATGTGCATAGGGATACTTTGTCTGGCCAGTATCTTTCCGATTACAGCCCAGTCGAATTTATTCACTTATCATACCTTTAAAAATGAAGCGGGTGACTCCTTACAGTACCGCCGGCTGGTCTCTGATTACGGAGAAGATCTCGCACACCCATTGGTCATTTTTCTGCATGGGGTCGGAGAACGTGGTGCCGACAACGAAGCACAGCTACAATGGGGGGTTAAAAATTTTGCTGCCGATCGTATCTTAAAAACCTACAAACCTGTTGTTATTGTACCACAATGCCCCGCTGACGATTACTGGAGTAATCTGGATTTTGAAGGTGTAGCATTCAAGCCTACACCAACCAGAACGATGGCGCTACTAGAGGAGTTGATTCGAGAAACCATCGCAACATTATCCATTGATCCGAACCGGGTATATATTACCGGATTGTCGATGGGTGGATACGGTACTTTTGATGCGCTTTCCCGCTATCCAGACTTGTTTGCGGCGGCCATGCCTGTTTGTGGAGCAGGGGACCCCAAGATGGCAGAGAAG
>JABSSK010000300.1 GCA_013214265.1 Saprospiraceae bacterium
TATCCTGTACAGGTTTCAAGATTATAATCAGAATTACATAGCTGTCTTCCAGTCAAATGGAGACTTCCTTTATCAACTAGTTCCTGACGATAGTAACTACTTCAAATACAATCCACTTGATATTAGTATCACCGATCAAAATTCCTTTGCCGTATTAGAAGAATATTCCAACGCCATTATTTTTTATTCTTCAACTGGATACCAAGTAAAAAAACAGCAACTTCCTTTTTCTGCTAAGGAATTTATTTACGTTCCATCGAGTAAGGAACTCATTATCCATAAAAAATCTTAAGCTCGAGATAATGAGGCAGAAAAGTATTTCTATAATATAATAATCACCAACGATCAGCTTGCCATAAAAAGGAAGTTGTTTCCCTTTTCTATTTCAATTGGCGAAAGAGAATTTCTAAACACTCCATTTTCTCTATATAAATTCGATGGTGATCAAATTCTTTTCCAGAAAGTACTAACAGATACCATTTTCAATATTACCGCTAGTACGTTGGACACTTCAAAAAGTATTATTTTTGACACAGGAAATAAGAGTCTTTCTGCACAAAATGGTCAGGTAGGTATTAGTAGTCTTATACAGGAAATCCTCAATAATGATGGGGTGATTGTTGGAGGACGACTATTTTATTCAGATCATTTTCTATTTTTCCAATATATAACATTAGCTGGTCCGGGTGTAGGCATCTATAATCTATTAACTGGGAAGCTACAGACTGGCATAGGAATGGTAAGCAAAGATAAAACCTGGATAAACATACCTTTGGGGCGATCTGGTGATGGCTCGCTTTATAGCTATCTGAATGAATACAGCTTACAGTATGCCCCTGCTGAAGTACTAGAAAACGACTTAGCTCAATTATCTTTGGCAAGTGGCAAAACATTTCTCCTCATCTTAAATAATAATTTCCAATGAGAAAGTTATATTTTTTATGGATTTTGTCTTTATCGTTGATTACCGCCTGCACCACGGAAAAGGTGGACACAGAAGCAAAAGAACAACTGGAGGTGACTCCTGGCACCCCGATAATTAGTTTTTCGAACAATTTGAGCAATTCATCCGGCAATGCGGAGGGTCCGCATCGTATTTCTTATCAGAATTATCCCTTGACAAAAGCACTCCAGGAACTCAGTGAACACCCTGTTAAAGTTCCCGACAATCTACCCAGGCTATTATCGGTCAATTATTACTTTCCCAAAACCTCCCTCACGGAGGCACGGCAGATTTGTATGTCGGCCATAGCTGACTCCTTAACCCTTCAAATAGATACGATAAATCAAGAATACTTTACTTACCAACTGTCTACTCAAAATGACATAAAGCAAGATTCAACTACAAGCGTAGAATCCTATTTTAGTCGAGTGGGAAGCGAAATCACGATTAAGCATTCAAGTTTGGAGGTGATTAGTAATTATTTAAAAGATAATACCAATCTGCTTTTTATCCCCAAGAGTAGCCCGATGTCGTCATGCTGTTTTTCCTTAACGATAGATACCAAACAAACAAAAGAAGCACTATTGGAACGTCTTATTCGTCAGGGGTTTGCAATTGAAGAAGGCTACCAAGATATGCAAACCATTCGCTTGTCGGAAAAGCTTTAATGCCTACTAATTCCGGTGAGTCCCTTAGGTCTTATTACTTTTGGGCACACCCATACCACTAGACAAAACACTTTTTTTAAGCCCACTTCGATTATCGACTAGTGGGCTTATGTTCTTGATTATCACAAAGAGGTGAGCGTCAAACACTCATTATATAAAAATGATGAACCTATACCCTACTCAAAATACGAACAACAGAAGCAAATGATAGCGGCACAAAGTATATCCGAAAGGCTTCTAATACCCTTTTATTTAGGTAGCTACCGTGCACATAATATTCAAGCATAAATATCAATGGAAATATCCAGTCTAAAAGAAGATGTTATTATCCTCCATTGATTGTTGAATCCCATTCAAAAGTAACATCCAAGTCCCAGTTAGCGCGTAACTGCTCCAGTTCCCTTTCCTGAAGAATTTCAGGCTGAAGTTGTTCATCATAATTACCCGGATCCCAACGTCCGTTTGTATTGGTATCCTGAATAACCCTTAGCGAATACGTCCCGGCTAGCAATCACGCTAGCGACTCTTTGTATTCTGAAATATCCACAACCGTCCACTGAGCTACCACCTTTTCCCGAAGCAATAATTCGATCACGTATTGTTGGGTTGAATCCAGCCCTGTTACCTGAATAAGCATATTCCCATAATTGTCTTTGGTATTTATTGAAAATGGTCGCTTTAAGGTGTCAGCAGTTGTTCTACCATGCCAATCGGTAAAGGCCCCCGGCGCCATTTGCAATTCATAATTTATACCTGTTTTCCAGTTTCCACTCGCTTGCAGGCTGCGGTTGTCAGCGGAATCTATTTCCCAAACAATTTGGGTAGAAGCAGCGACTGAGTCGGGCAGAATGATTATGTAATTGGTATCAACTTGACGGATAGGTCGATCAAACTGCCACATAACTGGAGTGCCTGGCACTAAATTATTGCCTTGTCCATTGGGTAGCGTAGTTAGAAAAGTCTCGGCAAGAAAGGTACTACGATCAGGTGCCTGCAGTGTAACCGTATCCAATATCGTGGTATCCTGTCGAAGAATAAAAGAGCTATTTCCCACTTGGTCATAGGCATAAAACAATCGGACTGTATCTTGATCAAATAAGGAGTACCATCGGGGTGGTGGATTATTGAGGGTATCCACATCCAACTGATACACTTTACGGTTAAAGGCTAATTTGATCACCCCATAATCGTCCTGATCGGTTTTGATCACTTTCAAAAGAGGGGTTTCGACAAAAAGTCGAATACGTACATCAGGCGTACTATCCGAAACGGTTATGAGTTCGTCCGGAAAACCAATAGCCTCGCTGCCCTGATCGAATCGATAATTAAGGTTTTGATCATTTAGGGCAAATCCTTTAAATCGCCCTGGCTTAACATTTCGAATACTAAATACGCCTCCTTCTCCAGATTTGGCAAAATAGAATGGTCGTTCGGTACGTACCACGGTATCCGCTGTATTTTCATAAAGCATAAACAAAATGTCCTCTACCGGTTGTCCTGTTCTGGCATCAACAATAGTCCCCCCAATAGAAAGCGAATCCAATACTGGTCCGGTAGAGAAAACGAATCTGAGATCCTCTGCGGGATTACCTTCGGTCAAATCCTTGATAGCCTCACCAAACTGGATGGTGTAAGTAGCTTCATCCCTGAGTACTTCATTTTCATCGAAAGTAAACGTTAGTGTTTTTTTCTTTAAGCTAATATCTGGATCAAATTCGAGGGGAGGGGAGGTTATAACCTGATTAAACACATCACTTAAGGTTACCCACTCATTGAATGTCAATTCGAAAGATGTCGGAGTAAAATTCGTCTGGAAATTAGGCGTACTTTCCGAAATTTCTACTGTTGGTGGCTCCTCATCTTTTGGCCCACCTTCCGGGGTTATCGGATTAGCACAACTAACCATCAGTAAGAGCAAAAAAGAGACTCCAAAAAGTATAGGGCTGCCTGAAAAGAAAATATCCTTCACACGAAAAAACTTCATAGTTCAAATTAACGGGTATGGATTTTAAAATCTTAACCCAAAGATAGCAAACCCCTATTTCTTGCGCTGATTTCGGGGGTGGAAGCTCAAAATGGTTTCTCGAAGATAATCCGTATCCAGATGCGTATAAATTTCGGTAGTAATGATGGACTCGTGCCCCAACATATCCTGAACTGCTTTCAGGTCAGCTCCCCCTTCAACCAGATGAGTAGCAAACGAATGCCTGAAAGTATGCGGGCTCACCTTCTTCGAGATTCCAGCCCGAGCAGCAGCCTTTTTTACAGCAGTAAAAACCGACACCCTTGATAACGCTTTGCCCCTACGATTCAAGAAGACAATATTTTCATAGTCTGCATGAATATTAAGCATACCCCGCCGCACCCCTTCAATATATAAATGAACATGCTTTAAAGCTTCTGGTCCAATAGGAACGATACGCTCTTTATTCCCTTTACCCAGTACTCTGATAAAACCTACATCACTAAAAATATTAGTCAATTTAAGTCCAACCACCTCACTCACCCGCAATCCACAAGCATACAAGACCTCCATGATAGCTCGGTCCCGAACCCCATGGTTCGTACTCAAATCGATGGCCTCCATCAAGCGCTGTATCTCTTCTGGCTCCAGCACCTCAGGAATAGCTCTAGCTAATTTGGGCCCTTCTAATAATTCAGTAGGGGCTTGGTCAATCAAATCCTCTAATAATAAATACTTAAAAAATGTTTTCAATGCCGACACCATGCGCGCCTGGGTACGTGAGCCTAACCCCAACTCATACAGCCATACCAAAAACGCCTGAAGATGATTCGTATCAACTTGGGCAGGCCCTACGTCAGGAAACTGTAAAGTCATAAACTCATATAACCTCCTGACATCCCGATGATATGCATCAATGGTATTTTCCGAAAATGCACGTTCCAAAAGCATATAGCCCTTAAATGCCTGTATACTACTCTCCCAATTCATATCTTGAAATACCTGAAAACAAACCACTAATTACGATCCGCGAGATCCTGAAAGGTATCGGACTTATCTTCATCAGCCCGATGCTGACAGGGAAAGTCCTTCTCAATAAGCAAATGAACCTGCTGGCCATTGGGTAATGCTAAATACTTCTCGATACCTACTTGCTGAGGGCTAGCCCACCTACGCACCTCTGTTTCGGGAATACCTACCCGAATATTACCTCCAGTAAAAGACAAACTAAAATCTGCTTTTTGGTATATCCACAGGGCGAAGACCAGTACTTCCCCTCCAGGAAAACCAACACGATCCGAGAGTTCACCCTGTAACAAAAAAGTTTCCATTTCTGATCGGCGAATGCGAATCCGAATACTATCTGTGGTGCACCGTAATTTCATTTTCTTTGATTTTCTGCAAATTAGGGAAAAAAACCTTCGGCTAAAATGTGGTGGAAATTTTATATGTTTGATAAACGCAGCGAAGGAAGTATACCTGATCGCCAGGGCTAATGTACCTTCCGTTTACCAAAACTCAAATTATGAGAGCACTGCTCGTTTTTATGGTCTTCTTAGTATTTATGGTAGTAGGCCGCTGGTTTTTCATTTGCCAAGTTCGTGGGATATGTGTTCCTGAAGCACCCGAAGATGTTCGACTCAATACGCTATTGTTTCGCGATGGTGACACCATCGTACTTCGTGGGTTTGATCATTTTGCCTTCGATAGTGCTTCGGTTATACCTCGCATGAATGACAACAACTATGCTTTTATAGATTCCGTAGCGCTTTATCTGCAACATAAAGAAAATAAAAGTGTCACCATAACGGGACGCTACGCGCCCTTTGAAAAAGATATGGAATTTGGTTTCTACGAAAATATAGGTGTTGCCCGGGCGGATGCTGTTCGTGATGAAATGAAAACTCGGGGAATTGCAGAAAACCGAATTACACTTGATTACCAACTTGACCAGACGGGTTCTTTAAGGCGACCACTAGCTTTCGATGGCTTCCTTACAGACAGTACCGAGTTTAAAAAGCAAGCCTTCACCTTTACGAATATGTCTTTCACGGATGCCAATTTTGAGTTTGGTTCTGCGGAGTTTCTTCCTGGTGTGTCCTGTATTGCCTATATGGATTCTGTCCATACCTTTATGGAATTAAATCCCGAGAGTAGCCTAACCATTGTTGGGCATACCGATAGTA
>JABSSK010000301.1 GCA_013214265.1 Saprospiraceae bacterium
CTGGGCAAAGTGATATCCAAAACTCCGTGCAAAAGATTCCAGTAATGCTTTTGATTCGGCCATCTCGCTGTAATCGGGGAATACACGTTGAGCCGCGATATATGTTAACCCTAGAATTGAGCCCCATTCATTCATAGCGTCTAGTTTCCAAAGGGACTGCATTACCTTGTGAAATGAAATCGCTGACACATCAAATGTCTTTTGCATCCAGTCGTATTTCAAATCTGTGTAAGTTCTCTTCTTACGCACGTTTACTGACATACCAATCGAATGCAGTACAAAATCGAGCTTGCCACCTAATACTTCAGTAGACTGACTAAATAGCTTATTAAGGTCTTCCTCACTGGTTGCATCTGCGGGGATAATCTCCGCATTTAGTTTTTTACCCAATTCCTGTAATTCTCCTAATCGTAAAGCTACAGGTGCATTTGTTAGCGTGATGGTAGCACCATGCTCAACACATTTTTCAGCAACTTTCCAGGCAATTGAATCTTTGTTTAAAGCTCCAAATACAACGCCTTTTTTTCCGGCTAATAAATTTGTACTCATACAAGCTGTTGTTTTTCTTCAATTATACTTGACTTAAAAGTTCCTTCGCATTAGCTATAGCCGACGCACTTGGTGGGTCTTGACTTAGCATGACTGCGATGGCATTTATCCGCTCGACAGACTCGAGAATTTTCACCTGCGTTACGGTACGTTCATCTTTAATCTCTTTATATACAAAAAAGTGGCGATCGGCTCTGGAAGCTATCTGCGGAGAGTGTGTAATTGAAATTACCTGATGTGCATCCGATAATTTACGTAAGATAGTGCCCATTTTCAGCGCTACATCACCGGATATCCCTGAATCAATCTCATCAAATATCAGGGAAGGTAAAGGAATGGCGGAAGCAACCAATGATTTGATGACCAAGGCTAAACGGGAAAGTTCTCCACCCGAAGCTACGTCTTTTATTTCCTGTAAGCGGCTGCCTTTATTGGCACCAAAGAGAAACGTAATCTCATCCCAGCCATGTGGCCCTAGATCTTCCATAATGGAAAAGTCAACCTGAATTCTGGCATGGGGCATAGCAAGCATCCCAAGCATATCCTCTACTTGACGCGCAAAACCGTCAACTACTGATTTTCGCCGCCCACTCAGATGCTCCGCTAATTTTACCAATTGCGCCTCCTGTTCCTCTACCTCAGATTCAAGTTGTTTAATCTGATTCGATAGGTCCTGAAAGGCAGAGAGTTGCAACCCAATATCAACTTGCTTTTTAATAAGAGAAGCTACCGACTGGACACCGTGCTTGTTCTGCAATCGATAAATCGTATCCAACCGATTTTGAACTTCATCAATACGTTGCGGGTCATATTCAGTTCGGTCACCTTCTTGTTCCATTTCCGAAACTAAATCAGTAAGTTCCGCCAAGATTCCATCAAATCGTTCGCCTATTCTTCTCAAATTTTCCCCAAAGCCTGAAATCTGATGAAATGCTGATTTTACATCTTCCAACTGGCCAATTAGTGCAGGTTCATTATCCTGTAAGAACTGAACTGCCTGGAACAAGGTTTGCTTGATCGACTCCGAATGAGTTAACCTTTGCTGATCGTCTTCCAAAGCAACTTGTTCATTTTCTTCCAGATTAACCTCGGCTAATTCATTGAGCTGAAACGTTAAAAACTCCGTTTCCTGCCGGCTCTGCTGATCCGCTTCTCTTAACGCGCCTAATTGGCGGGTATTTTTTTGGTAAGCACCATATATTTGGTGGTAGGTTTGCAGTACTTCTTTATTATTGGCAAGCGCATCCACCATCTTCAATTGGAATGACATACTGTTGATATCCAATGTATCAAACTGCTGATGTAAATCCACCAATTCGCTGGTTAGCGTTTGTAATACTTTCAAATTGGTGGGCGTATCATTAACAAATGCCCTTGATTTCCCTCCCGGTGAGATTTCCCGACGAATCACTAATTCATCCGCATAGTCTATGTCTTCTTTTTCAAAATAAGATTTCAGGTTATAATGACTAATCTGAAATTGGGCTTCTACTACACATTTATGTGAAGGGTTATAAAGCGCTTTAGTGTCGGCTCGTTTTCCCATAATAAGACCTAATGCCCCTAATAGGATTGACTTACCCGCTCCTGTTTCACCTGTAATGATAGTTAGGCCATTGGCAAAATCAATAGCCAACTCGTCAATAATAGCGTAATTTCTAATGTATAGTCTTTGGACCATGTGCGTTGAAAACAGAATTATTTGGTATTGGTAAACCTAATTTTACAGGATGTAATGCCTGGGAATTACCTTTAACAAATGGTATTAAAATAATGCTTCACAATACATCCCGATTCAAGTATGGGGTCAAAAATAAGTGATTTGCTATTAATTACCTTATTTTTGACCCAACAAGAACCTTTAAAACACAAAGCAGAAAGGCATGAGAAGAGTCCTTTATTTACTTTTGGTAGGTGCCGTTATTTGGGGATGTCAGTCAGAAAGCGGTAATTCCTGGAAACCACTCGATTTATTAGAATATGGTTTACCTATCACTGTTGAGGCCCCTGATAGCACGACAGTTAAAGCTTCAGATCTGGGCATTTTACAGGATGTTACCCTCGAGGGGGTATCGGACCCCAATTACTTTATACAGATTTATGCTTCCAAGGCAAATAATACGGATATCGCCCAAATCAAAGCGGATCAAGTAAGCATGGTACGATCAAATCCTTATTTTACCCAAATTGTGGAAGAAGAAGAGAGTGGGTTCATTTATGAAACACAAATCGACAGTACCAATTACTACAGTTTTCAATATGTATATCTACAAGGAGACAAGGAATACATCTTTACTACTGGCTTAGCCAAAACATTTGACCTGAAGCAAGTAGAAAAGATGTATGTTGGTGTTAAACAAGAAAACTAGATCGTAATTCCTTAACGGAACTCTCTTTTAGCTTCCAAATGGTAATAAATGATTAACACGACAAGTAGGACGATTGATATGATCATGGGTTACACTTTTTTGGGGATATTGATATGTTCTTTCATTAATAAATTACGATAATTACAAACAGCAGTCAAGGTAATGGAACTATTCTAACAGTTCGTTAACCTTGTTGGAGAAGTAAAATAAAGCCACTGTATCAAAGTTTTGATGCAGTGGCTTTGTAGTACCTATTGAACCGGCTTATTTAGCAGCGAGGTACAGTTTATTCACTTCATCCCAGTTCACTACCTGCATAAAAGCTTGAATGTAGTCAGGACGGCGATTTTGATAGTTGAGATAGTAAGCATGCTCCCAAACATCAACGCCTAGTATCGGTGTACCTTTTTCTTCAGCCACATCCATTAACGGGTTATCTTGATTCGGTGTGGAGGTAACAAATAATTTGCCCTCAGCATTAACACACAACCAAGCCCAGCCAGAACCGAAACGTGTGGCCGCAGCTTTGGTAAAAGCATCTTTAAATGCATCCAGTCCCCCCAAATCGGCATCAATAGCAGCAGCTATTTCTAAACCTGCAGCAGGTGCAGCAGAACCACTTGGCGACATTACAGACCAGAACAATCGGTGATTATAAAAACCACCACCGTTATTTCTCACACCAGCACCATGTTGCGAAACATTAGCTAAAATAGCTTCGATACTTTGCCCAGCCAGATCTGTGCCTTCGATAGCAGCATTTAATTTCTTTGTGTATCCCGCATGGTGCTTCCCATGGTGGATTTCCATTGTACGAGCATCGATATGTGGTTCGAGTGCATCAAAAGCATAAGGTAAGTCAGGTAATTGAAAAGCCATAAATGTATATGTTTTGGTTGTTGTTAAATGGTTTTTGTTTTGCCGAAAATAATCATTTAGGTAGTTACCTTAAAAAAAACATGAGCCTCTTCAATAAGTTTTATGTATGGCTAACAAAGTTTGCAATCAAAACTGTTGTATCGCAAGAACCTATGAGGTATTTGTATCTTTGCTCCCTGTCAAAAAAAAACTGAAATAATATGACATACCGCAAGGAAAAAGATAGCATTGGTTGGGTAGACGTTCCCGCCGATAAATACTGGGCCGCACAAACACAGCGGTCAAGCCAAAACTTTAAAATTGGCGGTCAACAGATGCCTAAGGAAGTAATTCGTGCTTTTGCTATTTTGAAAAAAGCCGCTGCATTGACCAATCAGGAAGCGGGGATTCTGGATACCCAAAAAGCAAAACTTATTGGCCAGGTATGTGATGAAATTCTTGCTGGGAAATTAGATGACCAGTTCCCTTTGGTTGTCTGGCAAACTGGATCCGGCACCCAATCCAATATGAACGTAAATGAGGTAATCGCTAACCGTGGCCATGTAATCAATGGTGGCCAACTTACCGATCAAGATAAAGTGCTGCACCCTAATGATGATGCCAATAAATCACAATCATCAAATGACACCTTTCCAACTGCAATGCACATCGCAGCGTACAAAGTGTTGGTTGAAGAAACTATACCAGCCTTGCAAAGCCTACGCGACCAATTTGATGCCAAGGCAAAAAAGTTTGCCAACGTCGTAAAAATTGGTCGAACACATTTTATGGATGCTACTCCTGTAACCGTCGGACAGGAACTTTCAGGTTATGTGTCCCAGATCGATCATGGAATTAAAGCCATCACACATTCACTCGATCACCTCTCAGAACTAGCTTTAGGAGGAACAGCAGTAGGTACAGGACTTAATACTCCACCAAATTATGCTACTAATGTAGCCAAACATATTGCACAACTAACTGGCCTGCCTTTCATATCGGCCGATAATAAATTCGAGGCACTAGCTGCTCATGATGCTATTGTCGAAGCACATGGCGCCTTGAAAACAGTGGCCTGTTCTTTAATGAAAATCGGTAACGATATCCGAATGTTAGCCTCCGGCCCACGATCTGGAATTGGGGAGTTGATCATTCCTGCTAATGAGCCTGGTTCTTCAATCATGCCAGGTAAAGTAAACCCTACGCAAGCAGAAGCACTTACCATGGCCATGGCTCAGGTAATTGGGAACGATGTAGCGATCAATATAGGAGGAATGAACGGTCATTTTGAGCTCAATGTATTCAAACCTATGATGATCTATAACTTTTTGGTCTCTGCCCAATTGATCACCGACAGTGCGCATAGCTTTAATTCGAATTGTATTGCCGGACTCGATGTTAATCAATCGCGTATCACCGAGCACCTCAACAACTCACTCATGCTCGTAACAGCACTCAATACTAAAATTGGCTACGATAATGCTGCAACTATAGCAAAGAAAGCATACGCAGAAGATAAAACATTAAAGGAGGCTGCGATTGAACTTGGTCTTTTGACTGCCGACCAGTTTGATGAATGGGTACGCCCGGAGAACATGGTAGGGAAGAGTTGATGTTCCAACCAATGGTCATATACGGCCAAACATAATGAGCGGGACATACCATGATCTTGGCCAAGTATAGTGTGCTTACCCGGAGTAGCGCAATATTCAAGTTAGAGGGCTGCTTTGATACCAAAGCAGCCCTCTAAATGACTCACCGATATAATTGAGTCTATTCGTTTTCGTCTTTTTCATCGCGTTCACGATATGAGCCCTGATTCTCATCGTAAGAGCTACGGAAATTGTCATTTTTATTGCGCATATCATTATGCTCATCACGGTTATCATATGAACGCCGATTGTCATCGTAACCACCACCACGACGGTCATCGTAACCACCACCGCGACGATCATCGTAACCACCACCGCGACGATCATC
>JABSSK010000302.1 GCA_013214265.1 Saprospiraceae bacterium
GTTTCGGGTTTTTCAAAAAAGTTTTGACCGTTCCAATCTGATCTATGCAGTACGTTATTCGGAGCGCAAGCACGAAAAGCTGGTTGAAATCCTACAGAATGTACCCGGTTCTGCCGTAGTGTATGTACGTAATCGACGAGGAACAAAAGAGATCGCATCCTATCTTCGTCAACATCAAATTGCTGCTGACTTCTACCATGGTGGTCTCCATCTGGAAGAACGCAGTAAAAAACAAGACCTATGGATTAACGGTCAGATACGGGTTATTGTCGCTACTAATGCTTTTGGTATGGGTATCGACAAACCGGATGTGCGGTCTGTGATCCACATTAATTTGCCGGATAGCCTCGAGGCTTATTTCCAAGAAGCAGGACGAGCAGGACGAGACAGTCAAAAGGCTTATGCCGTCTTATTATATCATAAACAGGATCGGCTATCCTTAGAAAAACAGTTCGAAATGTCTTTCCCTGAATTGTCCGTGGTTAGTAAGGTCTACAGAGCCTTGGGTAGCTTTTTTCAGTTAGCTGTAGGTGCAGGGGTCAACCAATCCTATGATTTTGATCTGGTGACTTTCTGTGAGCGATTCGATTTTCAGGCTGTGCCAACCTACAATGCATTGCGGATACTGGAAAAGGAAGGCCTTATTTTACTTACTGAAGCTGTATTCAATCCAGCCAGACTAAAAATTCTTTTATCTAAAGATGCATTGTATGATTACCAGCTCAAGCATCCCAGTTTGGATAGGGTGTTGAAAGTAATCCTGCGCACCTATCAGGGGGCTTTCTCGCAGTATATTCATTTAAAAGAAGGTAAGCTGGCTAATTTTCTGGGGATTACAACCGCCGAACTGATTCGATCACTCAACCTTATGAAACATGATCGGGTCATCGATTATCAGATGCAAAAAGACCAACCCCAACTTATCTTCTTACAAGACCGAATAGATGCTGATCATTTGACTTTGGATGTTCAGCAATATCATTTTCTGAAAAATCGTCATCTGGAAAGGATGACAGCTGCCCTTCGTTACGCTGAGGAGCCTATTTGTCGCAGCCAACAATTATTGACCTATTTTGGGGAATCAGAAGCTGAAGCCTGTGGGCAATGTGACATTTGTTTGTCGCGTAAACATACATCCCTTTCGGAAAAAGATGCAGAACGCTTTCGCGAAAAAATTAAGCAAGTACTTCTTCGAGAACCTTTAACCGTAGCTGAATTGCTGTCTTCTTTTGGAGGTAGACAAAGGCCTATGGTAATCCAAGCACTGACCTACTTGCTTGAGGAAGCTATAGTGATACAAAAAGATAACTGCTTATACTGGCATGGAAAATAACCAACCTTATTTTTATTTTACTCCAGTTGACCGTGCTTGCGCACGATTTTCTATTTGATGAGTCCAATGGCCTCGCGTGCACAACCCCAGGATATGGTATATCCGGAGCCACCATGCCCATAATTATGAATGATGGGTAGCCCCTCTTCTTTTTCTAACCTGACCTGACTTCTTCCTGGCCGTAAGCCTACGCGCACATTTTTGACGGCCGCATTAGCTAATACAGGAAGCCTTTTCACGCACTGTGCAATAATTTTTTGGGTCGCATCGGGATCAACGTCGGTAGAAGATTCGTGTGGCCTTGCCGTGCCACCAAGAATAACGTCATTCGTTCGGGGTAGAATATAGGCCAGCCTATGTGGCATATGCTCATCCATTAATGTTTTAACAGGTTCTAATGGCTTTTCCAATTGAATAATTTGCCCCTGAATAGGAAACATCTTTTGATCATTACATAGCGCTTGTGAGCCCAAACCACTACAATTGATCACCCAGTCCGCCTTTTTGCACTCTTCTTTCAGGTTGGTTACTGTTCGTTGCTCGCTGGTACCTCCCAGTTCAATAAATGTTTCCTGTAAATAAGGCATATAAACAGAACTATCACTAAGGGGTACTTTTACGTAGTAAGCTGTTGCATAACCTGGTAATATCCAGTCGGGTTCGGCCGGGGTCACTGACTCTGGGGGTAAAGCCGACTCCCAGTATACATATTCCGGATCTTCTACCAATACTAAAAAATTAGTCATAAAAACCCCCGTCTTTTTTGTTTGGGAAGCTAAGTCTTCAAATACTTCATAGGTATCCCTACTCCAGGAATTCACTTTGTCCTGAGGTTCCGCAGCAAAAGGAAACCAAATAGCTGCTGCTACGGCAGAAACCGTATCGGACCAATGATCTCTGTAGACCATATGCACGTCATGCCCCTGCTGAAGACCCAGCAGTGCAGTTGTTAAACCAGAAACACCTGATCCTATTACTAGTACTTTTGCCATTACTATAAACTTGATGTACCAAATTGGGGTTATGCAACGTTAGGAACCACAATTGGGTGTTGAAAACAAAATGCTTAATTTTGCCGCCTACATAATTATCTTTCTCGAAAGCTACTAAAAATATATGTCTGTTACCGTCGAGCATCTCACAAAAAGGTATGGCAACCAGCTGGCGTTGGATGATGTTTCTTTTTCCGCCTCTCGTGGCGAGATTCTTGGGTTTCTGGGGCCAAATGGTGCCGGAAAAACAACCACAATGAAAATCCTTACAGGATTCGTTTCCGCTACTGCTGGACAAGCTTCAGTCAATGGGTTCGATGTAAGGACAGAGTCCAAGGCTGTTCGTCAGAGTGTAGGATATCTGCCTGAGCATAATCCGTTGTATCTCGATATGTATGTACAGGAATATTTGCGGTTTGTTGCTGGCTTGAATGGTATGAAAAAACCACAAAAGCAGGTCGATTCCTTGATCGAGCGTACCGGCTTAGGCCGCGAGCAGCACAAACAAATTGGGGCTCTGTCAAAAGGTTATCGGCAACGGGTAGGTCTGGCACAAGCCATGCTGCACGATCCTGAAGTCCTTATCCTGGACGAGCCCACTTCGGGCTTAGACCCTAACCAGTTGGTAGATATTCGAAAACTAATCAAAGATCTTGGAGCTGAGAAAACGGTAATTTTCTCCACACATATCATGCAGGAAGTGCAAGCGCTGTGTGATCGGGTGCTAATTATTGACCAAGGCAATTTGGTGGCGAATGACACTATGAGCGAATTACAATCGCGATTGGCAGGGGAAAAACGTGTAACGATAGGCTTAATTGGAGCGGAAAAGCCTGAATTCTTGATGCGATTAGATGGGGTAAAGCGACTACAGGCAACCAATACAAATCAGTGGCAGGTTTATACGGATCATAAAGTAGATTTGCGGGCTGACATTTTCCGGGCATGTGTAGAAAATAATAGGGTGCTAATTGAACTTCATCAAGAGTCCGTTTCGGTTGAAGATATTTTCCAAAAACTGACTGGAAGCTCTGATTCTAGTTCAAAAGGAGATCGCCAATGAGTATAAAATGCACCCTTTGCACCCTATTTGCTATCGGTTTTGTAAGTTGCTACGCTCAAGAAGTGACGCCTACCTTTTCGTTTAATAATGGCATCTATTATTCCTACGAGCAGTTTATTAGTAATCAGCCCGCTATTAAATGGAAAAACCTGGAAACCAGCTTGATTACGAATCCCAGAACTTGGATCACACAAGTAGAATATATTCAGGATAAAAAGACCAAAGAACCAATTAATATTGATGCATTGTGGGGATTTACCATTGATGGTATACCCTACATTCGAATACCAACCGACAGTATCGATAAATTACTGCCCGCTTTTGCTGGGTTGCGGATCACTGGTTCAGTTTGCTACTTTCAGTACGAAACTACGGAAGCAAGGACCTTGGAAATGGCTGCATACAATCCATTAACTGGCCGACCTTTTCGCAAAGGCCGAGTGGAGCGTAATGTTGTACGCGTGAAAGAATGGCTCATGCGCTTTTCGGATGGTACCATTGGCCCGTTTACCAAAGCACAAATGATTGAGTGGACACCTCGCGACCGCATGATACAGCTGGCACTGCGCAGATTACAAGACGATAGTGACAATCTGGAGGATCAACTTTACAACTTATTACTTTCCTATAACAAACGCCACCCAGCGTTTATAAACAAGTAAGATTTATATGCTGGCTATTTTCAAAAAAGAAGTACACGCATTCTTTGGAACCCTTATCGGTTATCTGGTCATTGGGGTGTTTTTAGTTCTGCTGGGGCTAATAATGTTCGTTTTCCCCGATAGTAGTGTGCTAGATTACCCTTATGCAACGATGGGCCAACTATTTGATAACGCACCCTTGATTTTTCTCTTTTTAATTCCGGCCGTAACCATGCGTATGTTTGCAGAAGAGCGCCAGAACGGAACAATAGAATTTTTAATGACCAAGCCTGTCAGCTTGAAGGATATCATATTGGGGAAATATCTGGCCAGTATGGCTTTGGTTGTTTTTGCTTTAGTACCCACATTGTTGTACTTCTTTACGATCTACCAGTTGGGATCACCAGTGGGAAATATCGATACGGGTGCCGTTCTGGGGTCTTATATAGGCCTTCTTTTTCTGGCCGGATGTTTTACAGCTATTGGACTATTTGCTTCTGCTATGAGCAAAAACCAAATCACAGGATTTGTGGCAGCTACTTTTCTTTGTTTTTTGCTTTTCTATGGCTTCTTCTTCTTTAGTAAGCTGCCGGTTTTCTTTGGCAGAGGAGATGTGATTGTACAGATGCTTGGAATAGATTTTCACTATGAAGCAATTAGTAAAGGGGTGATCGACACCCGTAATGTAGTGTATTTTTTAAGTGTAATTGGTTTTTTTCTGTTTGGTACCCAGCTTCTGCTGGAGCGCATTAAATAAGAGCTATTGAAAAGAATTATGACGGACTCAAATAAAAAAGGCTTACAAAACCCTTGGATACAATGGCTTCTGCTGTTCGTTATTTTAGTTGCTTGTAACGTACTCTTTAACTCTAATTTGGGGAGTATCCCCTTGTACGGACGCCTTGACCTGACAGAAGAAAAACGATTCACTTTAACCAAAGGTACACGTGATTTGCTGGAGGATTTGGATGAAGTTGTGTATGTACAAGTTTTATTAGAGGGCCGATTACCTGCTAGCTTTAAGCGGTTACGGAATGCAACCAAAGAAATGTTAGAAGACTTCCGCGCCCGCTCACCCAGAATAGAGTTTTCTTTTGAAGATATTACAGAAGGGGACCCGGAAGTAGTCAATGAAAGAACCCAGGAACTCGCCAAAGTTGGAATCGTTCCTCGACAAATAAATGTTCGGGAAGGTACAGAAACTCGCCAACAGCTTATTTATCCTGTGGCTGTCATCAACTATAAAGGACGCAGCCTACCCGTCAATTTACTCGAAAATGATAATCCTACTCTGGATAATGAAATTGATCTTAATAATTCAGTGGCACTATTAGAATACAAATTGGCTAATGGTATTGATAAACTCCGCAAACCTATTAAGAAAAATATCTTGTTTACGGATGGGCACGGCGAATTATCCCAATTGGAAACTGCTGACTGGGAACAATCGCTTCGCACATATTACAATACTGGGCGGGTTGTGCTGGACAGTATTGTAGTGATCAATCAAGATGTCAATGCTTTAGTGATATGTAAGCCTACTCAGGCTTTTTCCGAAAAGGATAAATTCAAGATCGATCAGTATGTGATGCATGGTGGGAAAGTAGTTTGGCTACTCGATGCCCTTCGTGTGGATCTGGATAGCCTCAGTGGGAGAAAAGAGTACGTACATTTACAATATGAATTGAATCTTTATGATTTATTGTTTCGATATG
>JABSSK010000303.1 GCA_013214265.1 Saprospiraceae bacterium
AGACTCAACTTGTAATAACTTTTTGGGTTCCTTCGGAGCAGGGTATTGATTCAGTTCTTCAGCAAGGGCTTTTAGCTCGTCGTACTTTTCACGTGCTGCCAGCTCGCCTGCTTCAATAATGGCGTCAAAACTTGTGAAATCAGCTGCACTAAACTCCGATAAGTCAGGTTCTATGTAGACATCCAGATACGGATCTTGTTTTTGCGCATCATCCAAACTGGTTAGAAATGCTAACTGTCCTAAAATTTGTGTGAATGAATTCAATTCCTTTTTCTCTTTTCGGATGGCACCCGTATACGCACCAATCACTCGTTCTGCTCCCATGTTGACAACCTCTTCTACGGGAAAGTTTTTTAAAAACCCTCCATCTACCAGCACTTGGGAGTCCTGATGAATAGCCGTAAATACGGTAGGAATAGCCATACTAGTGCGCATAGCTTCTTTTAACAATCCGTCTTTCAAAATGACAAACTCCCCATTCACCACATCGGATGCAATACATTGATAAGGAATAGGAAGGCTATCAAAATCATTTATAGCATAAGCTGGAAGGGTCAAATCGCTTAACAGTTCCATAATTTGCTGCCCCTCAATCAACCCGCTTGGTGGTTTAATATTCCAATCATCAAAGGGAAGTTCTATTATCTCGTTATTGAAATAAGGTTTTTCTTCATAAAGAACTTCTCGGAGCGAAACCTTATCACTTAAAACCTGGTTCCAGTCTTGCCTACTTATGATCGCATGCAAAGAATCAGCGGAGTAACCAATTGCGTACAGGCCACCAACTATACTCCCCATACTAGTTCCTGTAATAAATTCAGGACGCAACCCGACTTCTTCGAGTACTTTCAGGACACCAATATGTGCAAAGCCCTTGGCTCCACCACCACTCAGGCATAATCCTAATTTCGGACGAGTAGCCTCATCTGTTACATCTAATGGTGCTGTTTGTGATAATACACATTGCGGGATAAGTAAAAACAACAACCAAAGCCGACAAGCTCTGAATATCCCTAAGGCGAGTGAATACGTTTTCATATTTAACCGGATTAAAACCAAAAATGTAAAAATGTCAGTTCTTTAAAACCTCACTTACAGTTTCCCTTTTTGTTCTTCGTAGGTCCGAATATATTTCTCAACGATGTCGTCAATGATATCTTTGAGATAGGACTTTTCCATCCGCGCAATTTTTTTGAGCTTTTGCAATTTATCCACTTCGAATGCTACTGTTAATCGCTTTATATTTTGGGGATCTACCGACATTTTTGATGGTTCAACTGTTGCCCGAATTAAGGCATCCAAGCCACTCATCGGTTTTCCCTGACGCTTCTTAATATCTTTTGAAAAATCTTTTGTCGTTTTTCCCGTCTGGGTTTGCCGTTCGTAAGACTCTTCAAAAGCCGATTGCAAAAATGATTGCAAATCATTAGAAAAATCCTTACTACCTGCCGATCTTTTTTTCGGTAATACAGAAGGATCTACAGGTTTTTTCTGTGTTTCTTCCTGCATTACGCTATCCACATTGTCTTCTTTCCGAGATACATCCCGAAACAGACTTTCCAACCCCTCTGTAAACTTTTTCTTACTCATTCCTATTTGGGTTCAAGATGATCCAATACTTAAGCATCTTGTAATTCTTTCCTAGATCGTTCCAAGATTTCTTTACATAGAGCCAGATAATCTTCTGCACCAGGACTTTTCGGACTGTAGGAAAAAATATCCTGTCTTTGGGCAGGTGCTTCGGCAAGTGCTACATTGTCTCTGATCATAGTTTCAAAAACAGCATCGCCAAAGTATTTTTTGATCGTCTCAACTACATCTCTGTTCAGTACTTTACGGTGATCATACATGGTAGCTATCACGCCACCGATACGAAGCTTTTTATTTAAACGTAACTTCACCTTATTAATGACCTGTTGAATTTTTGCCAGCCCCTGCATAGCTAAAAATTCCGTTTGTAAAGGAATAAAAACTGTATCCGAACTGGTAAGCGCATTCAGCGTCAACAGACCTAGTGACGGTGGACAATCAATAATTACAAAATCATAGTCATTACGAATCATTTCAAAAAGTTCACGTAATATAAACTCACGCCCAGCCTCATTGATCAGTTCCATCTCAGCCCCCGACAAATCAAGTGTTGAAATGACTACATCCAAGCCTGGCCTTACCGTAAAAGGTACTAATGGACTTTCTCCTCTGATCGATTCATAAATGGTTATTGGTTGCCTTGGTATGCCTAGTGATAAAGTCAAATTTGCTTGCGGATCGAGGTCTACTAATAATACCTTTTGCCCCAATTCGAGTAAGCCAGCACCAATATTAATGGCACTGGTCGTTTTACCAACACCTCCTTTGTGGTTCATTAATGAAATGATCTGTCCCATACATCCAATGCGTAACATTCCTGTGTAATACCTGATTCAGGTAGTGAATAATAGATTCTCTGCGGTAAAATAAGGAGGCCACGGCGGTTTTACAAACCATATTTATCTGACAAGCGTACGTATTGGCATCAACAGATCAAATTATACATGGTTTCTGTATGCAACGCCCAAGATTCACCCTTCTAATTTCTTATCCATACAAAGCGAAAAGCCCTAACCTGAATGATCTTATCACTACACCTCTCCTTTATATTGACCCCCTCTTTACTACCTATTATGACCAAAGGCAATGGCAATGGCAATATACTCCTAGTTTGACTCTGTTCATCATCGGTACTATCTGTAAAACAAAACAAGTATTTGCACCGGTTGCGTCTGGTCCATTCTCTGGTACTCAGTATAGCAATAATACCTAGACGAAGCGTCTGGTCCATAAATAAAACCAAGCTTAATTCAACCCTTTTTATGCACTGACTATCCGTTGTCCTCATCCTTACATGCACAAAAACAAGAAAAAAGTCAGACCAAATAATTAAAGTAAAATTAACCTGTCAGCCTGATATATTTTTGCAAAACCATATTTTTGCCTTATTATTAGAACAACAGAAAATCATGGATAACCAGAAATCAGAAAAAATTACATTCCCAGTACGTACAGAAATTAAAGTCCAATGGGGTGATATGGATGCAGCTGGCCATGTAAATAATCTCGTCTATCTTAAGTGGTTTGAAACCGCCCGCGTTGATTACTTCGCGCGTCTTGGGCAGGACGTAGTTATGAATGATGACAAGCCAGGTTTTATCCTGGCCAAACAAGATATCAAGTATATTTTCCCACTAACTTATCCAGATCGAATAATCGCTTGCGTGCGGGTTGTTGATATGCAGTCCGATCGCTTCTCCATGCATTGTACGGTATTTAGTCAAAGACACCAGAGACTTGCCGCTATCATGAATGGAGTTATTGTCACCTTTGATTACCAAAAACAAGAGAAAGCCCCCATCCCTGCTGTTATGCGGCAGGTGATAGAAGCCTTAGAAGGAAGGCCTATTCCCTCATCTATTCATTAATCTAGAACTCTAATAGCTATGCTCAACTTGTGCGTCATTTTAGAAAATAGTGCCCGAGAATTCCCTGACAAAGATGCTTTTATCCTTAACGATACAGCACTTACTTACCAACAGATAAATGGCGCCGCTAATCAGGTTGCCAATGGGTTAGTCGCAGCGGGTATAAAACCTGGTGATAAGGTAGCTCTCAGCTGCCCAAACCTTCCCTATTTCCCTATTGTCTTTTTTGGTATTCTAAAAGCTGGTGCCACGGTAGTTCCATTAAGTGTTTTACTCAAAAGAGACGAAATTGCTTACCACCTATCCGACTCCCAGACTAAGGCTTACTTCTGTTTTGAAGGCACCCCTGCCTTACCTATGGGCGACGAAGGTCTAGCAGGCTTTGAAGCGACCCCATCCTGCAAGGATTTATTCCTTATTACAGCAGATCCTAAAAGTCCATCTCCATTTGCTGGAACCAAAACGCTGGGGCAGTTTATGCATGGGCAATCACCTGCTAACAACTCCTACCCAACGGAACCGAATGATACCGCACTCATTGTATATACCTCAGGCACTACAGGTCGCCCCAAAGGAGCGGAGCTTACCCATTCCAATTTAATGATGAACTCCATTCTGTGTGCTGACCTTTTTAAGGCTACGCACCAAGACAGAATCCTGATTGTTCTGCCACTATTCCATATTTTCGGCATGACCGTACTCATGAATGCAGGTATTTATCGCGGGACGACTAATGTGCTGTCACCCCGATTCGATGCCGCTCAAGCACTGAGCCTACTTCATAAACACCGCATAACCATCTTTGCGGGCGTCCCTACCATGTATTGGGGATTGTTACAGGTAACCGATTCTCCCATCCAGCCCGAAGACATCCAAGAAAACCTGCGCATTTGTATGTCCGGAGGCTCTAGCTTACCCGTTGAAGTGCTCCGGCAGTTTGAATCCAGATATAATGTGCCCATTATGGAAGGCTACGGCATGTCGGAAGGGTCGCCAGTCGTTTCTTTTAATCATCTTGACGCCGAACGCAAGGCCGGAAGTGTTGGAACACCCGTTTGGGGTGTTGAAATCATGATTGCCGATGCCAATGATAATCCGCTTCCACCCGGTGAAAAAGGTCAACTGCTATATCGGGGCCATAATGTCATGAAAGGTTATTTTAATCGGCCCGAAGTAAACAAAGAAGTACTGAAAGGCGGATGGCTGCACTCTGGCGACATTGCCTATATGGACGAAGATGGCTACTACTTTATCGTGGACCGAACCAAAGACATGGTGATACGTGGTGGATTGAATGTATATCCGCGAGAGGTGGAAGAAGTAATGATGGAACACCCTGCTATAAGTATGGTAGCGGTGATCGGTGTTCCCCACGAGCAATATGGAGAAGAAATAAAAGCTTGTGTCGTGCTAGAGAATGGTCATTCCGCCACACAAGAAGCGATAATGAACTGGACCAAATCAAGAATTGCAGCCTATAAGTACCCTCGAATCGTTGCGTTTATGGAAGAACTCCCGATGAATGCTACCGGTAAAATCCTCAAAAAGGAACTCAGAAAAGGGTAAGCCATACGGACCATTCAGAATCACGGCAGCAAAAGAGAGAGGATCAACATCTTGACGGGCATGTCAGTTGAGAGCTTAATAGCATCACTTTCAAAGGACATGCTGTCTTCAGCAGATAATGTATTCAGATAAATCTTCGTATTACGCAACGCAATAAATCAGCGAAGTCGTCCATTTGGAACCAGCTACTCTTCAATCAGGATAACTCATATTTATCGCTCAGAAGGTCATGTACCCTTTGCATCCAACTTCAGCTGGTAGCAATAATGTGCTGTAAGAAATCCTGAAGTAATCACATCGTATTATTATCCTTTTGCTTGGCGCAAGGCTTATCGCAGTGCGCCCTCTGACAAAAAAAAATATACATTGTACGATTGACCATCAATTAGTCATAGGCTGTTATCGGGTACTATGAGAATCAAAATGGTTGTTTCATTAACCACAATCTGGTTTTACGAAATGCATCTTCACGTACGCGTTCCGTCGATAAAAAGACGTCGTGCATAGCATCTTCAACTATCTCAATAGTTACCTGTGTACCCAAGTTTTCTGAACGTTTTTGCATAGAGGATACATTCAATACCGCATCTGCCCGCATGGCTTCCGGTGCTACTGCTCCTCCCGAGAATGTACTATCCGAACGCAATACTAAAATAGGGATATCAAGCTCAAGACCATCCTTAACCTCTTTATGCCC
>JABSSK010000304.1 GCA_013214265.1 Saprospiraceae bacterium
CTTTAGCCAAAACGGTTAAAGCATCTTCATCCGAGTCTTGTACCACATTTAAAGATTCTGCTACTTCCCGTGGTGATCGGTCCGGAGTAGCAAGCCATGCGGGGAAGACTCGTTGGTAAGCAATTGAATTACTTACGGTTCCTTCATCAATCAATTTAACAAATGATGCCAATTGTTGCGGAGTAACTTCGAGATTTTCCATTTCTATTTGTTTCTCCTGGCAGAACGAAAACAATCGGTTAATAATCAGATTAGCAATACTTTTGGGCTGATCGTAATGATCCAGAATAGCAGCAAATAGTTTTACCGCACGATCTTCATTGGTAAGTAAGGTTGCATCATAATCGCTTAGCCCATGATCATCAGTAAGCCACTCAAACCAGACCTTAGGCAGCCGAGGTAAGGCATTACGTAAAGTTTCTAACCATGCTGTCGATAAGACTACTGGTGGCAGGTCAGGTTCAGCAAAATATCGGTAATCATGTGCATTTTCTTTTTCCCGTAAGGGACTCGTAACACCTGTAACAGGATCAAAATGGAGTGTTTGTTGGCTTACCTTGCCTCCTTTATCATAAATACGCTGCTGACGCCCCACCTCATAAGCAATAGCCTGACGTGCGTATCGCATTGAATTTACGTTCTTAATTTCGCAACGCGCCCTCAATTCCGTCGTACCTTTAGGTCGTAACGAGATGTTTATATCGCAACGAAGAGAACCCTCCTCCATATTACCATCGGAGATATCAAGATAGCGTACCAATTGCCGCATAGCTGTCATGAAAGCATCCACTTCTTCGGCTGAGCGAAAATCAGGCTCCGTAACAATTTCCAACAAAGGCACCCCCGCACGATTCAAATCAATAAATGAATTTGTTGGATCTTCCGTATGGATTGACTTGCCAGCATCCTCCTCCATATGCACGTGATGGATACGAAAAGACTTCCATCGCTGACCTACCCTTACATCAACCATTCCACCGCGGATGATCGGCGATTGGTCCTGGGTTATCTGGTAACCCTTCGGTAAATCGGCATAGAAATAATTTTTACGATCAAACGTATTCATTTGGCTGATCTGCCCATTGATAGCCAAACCTAGTTTGGCTGCCTTTTCGATCTGGCTTCGATTCGAACGGGGCAAAGTGCCCGGATGAGCCAGTGAAACTACATTGACACGCGTATTAGGATTGCCTCCAAATACGTTAGCGTCACCACAAAAAGCTTTACTTTGGGTATTCAATTGGACATGTACCTCCAGCCCAATCACAGTTTCATAGGATGTCATGGCCTAGATTTTAATATTGGACTTAAAGGTAATGTAAGAACAAGTGGCCTGCAACTCTTAGAATTACTGTCTTTGCTCCACTTCCAAAAAAAGCGTTTGGTAGCCCATCTTACCTGTTTCATCTTGCACAACTACTTCTACCCGGAATGTTCCGTAGGCGTCGGACTGATTATAACGGATAGAAGCCATTCCGTCTTTATCTATTGCAACTTCTGGATCCCAGAATAATTGGGGTCGGAAAAAAGGTTGTCGCTCCAGGAGGCTAGCCGGATCGAATACAGGGAAAGTTGCTTTTCGCTGTAAGCCCGAGACTCGATAGCGATTGGCCTCATCCGCTTCTGGTAATTGGACCTCATCACTATTCGGCATATACTCTATCATGACCACGCCGTTAGCGCCCATCACATTGAAAAGCGAGCGAAGGGATTCCTGCCTAAAGAAGAGTTTCACGTTTTCAATTCCCCCCAAATCAAGGCGTCCAACAAAGTCCGCATCGCGCGTTACTTTACCGTCAACAATGAACAATGGATTCCCTGGAAACCGGTTATTCTGACGGTTATTCCTAGGGTTATACATGTACGTAGTATACTTATTGTTTTTCCGGTCTTCTCCAAAGCGAATCGGGCTGAGGTTTTCCTGAAAGAAGGTGGCGAAGTTGTCAAACTCCTCATAATCTGGAACCCTAAAGGTTTGGTTTCCTTTCAATTCGTTTCTCGATACATCAGAAGCTTCCACTTCCATATCGAATTCAAGCTGTTTGTAGTACTGGAATATTTTTTTTCTTTGCTGGCTTTTCTGCAAATAGGTTAATAAGCCCGGTGTAACGGTCATATTTTGCATTAGCGCGGGTTGAACATTTACAATATCTCTAGTAATTATGTCCTCTTTTTCTTTGTCGTAACCAAGATACTGGATTGTTTTTTCACCCGTAAAATCATCTAATCTCAACAGACTGATGCCTTCCTGATTCGCACGAGTGCTGTATAGCATCTTATTCTCCTGACCAGACCAAGCTCCAATAACATTGGCTACTCTGGGGTTGCCCTGATCATCTACAATTTGTATTCTTTTATATACCTTACCTAATAAATCAGAAGCGTTTAGGCCTGTCAGTTCTTCACCTAGTGACATACCACTGTAAGTACCCACTGCTGGCGCTACCATGCTCCAATTGGTTACAGCAACAGAGGCTATTCCTGTAATAGGATTTCCTGCTTTATCTTTTACTACCACCTGAATTGTACTTTCGCCCCGGGGTTCCACTTTCCCAGATAAAGAAGAAAGGCTTACGCTCAACTCAGATTCTAATTCAGCTATTGTTTGATCCGACGAAGGAAGTTCTTCCATTTGCCCTTCCAACTTTCGGATATCGTTATCATTATAGATAGGGAAAGTTTGGTTGTGAAGCACTACAGGCAATCGAGTAGATGCTTGAAGGGACTGAAAGGACAGTTGGTACCACCCTGTTTTTAAATCGAAAGGTACTTTGAGGTATCCATTCACCTGATTGTTGGCTTCTGATTTGTGGAAAGTATTTTGAATTTCTTTCCCTTTGTAATCGTGTAGAGATACCCGAACAGCCGTATTCTGACCCTGGAACTCGGGTGCCAAATACAGTGCATACCAGATCACTTCTCCATTGACATAGAAAGCTTTATCGGTATGCAAAGTACAATGCTGCCCCTGAACTTGCTGTGGAGCTAGCCATGTCAGAAAAGCCAAAATAAAAGTAGAAAAACGAGCAAAATTAATGAGCATGTCAATTCCTTTCATAATTTAATAATGGACCTCAGTTGCTTACTCCAACCAAAAATCAGGACGTTCCAGTTGGCTACGTCTGGCTGAGAAGCAATCACAGCATAATGGAACCGTTTCACAATAATCAAAACCAGGAGGTGGATTTTCAAATACGACTGGGCACCGCAATGGTGGGTTACCTACAAATTCAGGACTAATGAACATGCGCATAGTATCTTGCTGCGTGACATAAAAATATCCAAAGGGTTCATCGTTAGGATCATTGGTATTCACCACATTAGAATTCACCTTACCTACAGGGGATTCAAAGATAGTACCTTCTCGGTTGATAAGGTCAGCAATTCTTAGCCAGTACTCATAAGCACCGGGTGATAAACTTTGCTGAAATACACTGATATAGTATCCTTCTGCAAAACGAGCAGCGATAGGTTCCTGTAAGATTGGGAATTCCGTAATATCGCCAGCAAAGTCGAGGCTTCTCGCTGAAGGTAAATTATTCACATTGGTAGATTCCGTAACGTAGCAGGTCTTAGGGTCTACTGCAGGTCGGTTCCAGGAAGCTTCGGCACCTTCATCTGTGGTTAGGAAAGTCCGCTCTTTTGACCATCTTAAAAAAGCAGGATCCTCAATCCCATTATCGGTTGAGGTGGTGACCGAAAACTCTAAACGAGGTTCTCTAAAAATTTCACCCACAGAATTCTGAACCTCCACAGTAATTTCCCGTGCATCGAGCCTAGAGGCTTCTGGTACAGGATATAACCGATCGGGAATAGTTTCATAAGCTCTTCCATCAAAAGTGGCCAATTCAATATGATAAGACTTGCCCGTTTCGACTGGAAAGTCAGGGTTGTCCGCTGCTATTTCTAAGGTGTAATCACCTACTTCATCACCTGGTTCTAATTCAACAAAATTTCCATCGCTATCGTACAACCGTACGAAGCGAACATTAATAGCGCCACGCCCATTGCTGGTAAAATCGAATAGCTTACTTACCCGTACAGTAGCTAAAGAAGGTGACCCAATCACTAATGAACCCTGAACAACGACATTATCCTGAAACGCCCTGTCAACGCTGAGGTCAATTTGTTGCAGACAACTATTGGTTAAAAGTAAAATGACAAGTGCTGAAAGATATATTAATAACTGTTTCATATCATAAAAGATTTGAAAAGAACAAGCTTTAAAGGAATTCAAAATTGATGGTTATCGAAGGAAACGCACTTCCTAGTATCGCTAAACGGTTAGCCTGAACTTGCTGGAATGGCCCTTCTGTGAAAAAGACGGAATAGGCATTTTCACGACCATATACATTATAAACTGAAAAGGTCCAGCTTGTTTTAACTCGTTTCGTTTTATCGTAGCCCTGGCCCAAGGTGTAGGCTATATCTAATCGGTGATAGTCAGGAACACGCAATTGGTTACGATCTGAATACACTGGAATAATCAAACCTGAAGGGTCTTCGTAGTTACCCAACGGATAGGTAGTAGGACGACCTCGACTATAGTTGAAGTTAAAGGTTAATGTGTTGCGTTGGTTAGGTTGAATATTAACAACCAATGAACCATTATGCGGAATATCAAAGTTACTAGGATAATATTCTCCACGATTAATACCCTGTACTTGCCGCTCTGCTTTTGAGTACGTATAGCTCAACCAGCCATTAACCAGCCCTTCTCGCTTTTTGATACTTAATTCAAGTCCGTAGCTGCGACCTTCACCCTCTAACAGTTCCGTCTCTAATTGTTCGTTAACATTCAGGTTGGCAAAATCCTTAAAGTCAAACAACTGATCAATTTCCCGATAATACGCCTCGATAGAAGTCTCCCAGACGTTATTACGGAAGTTCCGGAACACACCTAACGTATAACTATGTGATAACATAGGCTTGATATATTGATCACTTAGTTTCCACTGATTAATAGGTGTAGGTGCCGCTGTATTAAATAATTGATTGATAAACTGAGACGTGCGGCTGTATCCAGCCTTGATGGAAGTCGTAGGACTAAATCGTAGTCGCATCGAAACCCGAGGTTCAAAGGTAGAATAAGTTGCAATTCTTTCTCCGTTGTCAAATGACTCGGTTCCAGTTGTTTCCCCAAACTCCGGACGACCCGGATTTGAATAGGTATATGATGTTTCAGGACCTAGGAATGAGAAATTATTGTAGCGTATCCCTGCAGAAATGAGAAAAGCAGGACTCAGCGTGTACTCGAGATTAACAAAGCCAGCCGCTTCTACTCCCTGCTCTTCAGCTAACGCTTTCACAGGTATTTCCGAGATTGCATTTTCCAGTGGCTTTTGTGAACCTGGATTTACTGTATATCGAATCAGATCAAACCCAGCATCCAGCCTCAGGTCCTCATTTGGGGTATAACTAAGTACATCGCGTAGTTTCAAGTAATCGACACCCGTAGTTAAGGAAGCTGCGTGGTTACCCTGGAGTTCATCCTGTGTACTTTCGTACGTATTATAAATTGCGGTTATTCGGTTAAATAGTTTATCAGAAAATAGCGTTCGGTAGGTGATCTGGCCCATTTGCGTGCTATAATCAAAGCCAAATTCTTCGTTGTACACAAAATCATCATAAGAGGAGTACCCGTTCAGGGTTAT
>JABSSK010000305.1 GCA_013214265.1 Saprospiraceae bacterium
ACATCCCAAAGTAGGGTCACCGCTCCCTTTTATACAAATGTTACCATTGAGCCTACTACCACTGAGGGTCCCGTCGTATTGTATCTCCGTAAAAAATTGAAAATCAGGACCTAAAACGGACAAAGCCGTAGCGGTTGTAACAAGCTTTAAAGTAGAAGCAGGCATCGCTACTCGCTCAGATCTATGATCAGCAACTACCTTATGGCTAGCAATATCAACAATACAAATACTAAGGTTTGCGTGCCTTAATGAATAATCATCAGCAAAACGATCAACTTTTTGTTGTAAAGACTGAGCGAAAACAAAAGAAGAAAATCCCGCTAGTATGAAGGAAAATACAATTCTCATTTTTAGGCTTTTACTGCATTTGAATGTATAGTTGCGCGCGCTTCCCCAAAACCAATACGCAGTCCTTTATCCTGGCACATACCGCGCAGTATAATAGTGTCCCCGTCTTCCAAAAATGTTCGTGCTGTTCCATCAGGTAATACCAAAGGCTGCTGCCCGTTCTGTGTCAACTCCAACATAGAGCCAAGGGCTTGTTGGCCAGGGCCACTGATTGTTCCTGAAGCATACAAGTCACCAATATGTATAGCACAACCATTACTCGTTTGGTGGGCCAGTTGCTGAACCATGGTCCAATACAAATACTTATGATTCGTTTGGCAAAGAACGATACGCTGACCGTCAGTTGTCTCTAGAATAGCTTCTAATTGAATGTCATAGCTTTTTTCTCCCCTAAATGCCAGATGAGGTAAAACCGCTGGCTCCTGCACCGGACCCGAACAAACAAATGAAGAAAGGGCCTCCATAGTAACAACCCAAGGAGAAATAGTGGAAGCAAAACTCTTTCCCAAAAAAGGCCCTAATGGCTGATACTCCCACTTTTGAATATCCCGCGCCGACCAATCATTAAAAAGAACCATACCAAAAATATAATCCTCAGCCTCTTCCGTGGATACAGCTTGACCTAATTTCGAATTTTTTCCGACTACAAATGCGGTTTCCAGCTCAAAATCCAATCGCCTTGAAGGCCCAAAGATAGGGGCTACATGCCCGTCCTCTAGAAATTGCCCATTCGGTCGAAATACCGGATCACCAGAAACAATAATGGAAGAAGAACGTCCATGATAGCCTACCGGTAAATGTTTCCAGTTCGGCAATAAGGCTCGTTCAGGATCGCGAAATAGGGAACCCACATTCGTAGCATGTTCTTTACTCGAATAGAAATCCGTATAATCGCCAATAGCTAAAGGCAAGAGCATAGTAACTTCCGTCTGCTTGATTAGAAAAAAACTACGCAGCTCGCTAGCATCCCATTCTTCCAAATCATCATCCAGAATATCAGCCAACCGCTGCCGGACTGCTCGAGTTTTCTCTTTACCCTGACCAATAAATGCGTTCAAGGTAGCCTCTTGGAAAATACCCTTCGCTAAATCAAGATCATCAAAAAAACCATGCTCTGAAAGAATAAATAAATCAGCCACATATTCACCAATGGCCGTACATACCCTTGGGTCTTGATCCTGATATCTGAAAATACCAAAAGGTAAGTTTTGAATTGGAAAATCACTGCCTTCAGGTACATCAACCCATGATTTTAGTTTTGGGTCCGTAATCAAAAGTGCCATAGCATAATATTTTTAATCGTTCCTGCCGCAAAATAATAATCCTGATCAATTGCGCGTAAAGTAATATGTACGGATACCAACTGAGATTTATTATTTTTAAAAAAAACGATGCTCAATAGTCTTCTTCTATTTATTTTTTTGACAGCTATTTTTGCTGACCCACAACCGGAACCCCCAATTAGCTTATATGATGTACACGAACGCTACCGAGACCCTATTATAGAGGATCGTAGGTTTAAACACAACGACATTCTGACCGCTTTATCTGCGCTACCGGATACCTTTCATCAATCCATTATTGGCCACTCGGTTGAAGGAAGATCCATTCACCTAGTAAGTATCGGAGAAGGTCCTATTGATGTATTGCTATGGTCACAAATGCATGGCAACGAACCAACTGCTACGATGGCTATTCTGGATATTTTCCGATTCTTTGCGGCAAGTGATGAATTTGATGCACTACGCCAACTCATCATATCAAACTGCACCTTACATTTTATCCCCATGTTGAACCCCGATGGTGCTGAGCGTTTCCAAAGACGCAATGCCAATGGGGTTGACCTGAATCGGGATGCACTTCGACTACAGAATCCAGAATCTAGAATCCTCAAACGAATACGCGATTCTTTACAGGCAGATTGGGGCTTTAACCTACACGACCAAAGTCGCTATTATGCCGCCGGAACGGATCAGCCATTTACCGCGTCAATTTCATTTTTAGCTCCGGCCTATAATCGCCAGAAGTCCACCAACATAAAACGGGAGGATGCTATGCAACTTATCGGACTCATGAACAGAACCTTGCAAAAATACATCCCCAACAAAGTCGGAAAGTATAATGACACCTTTGAACCTCGAGCTTTTGGTGACAATATCCAAAAATGGGGTACCCGAACCATTTTGATCGAAACCGGAGGACTAAAAGATGATCCGGAAAAACAGGAACTAAGGCGCCTAAACTTCACCATATTGATGAAAGCATTCGAAGGTATTGCCTCAGGTGCTTACGAAGATGTTTCTCGAAGTGAATACCTCCGACTTCCATATAATCGATATAACAGTTTTCATGACCTCATACTGAGGGAGGTTATAGTACCTAAAGGCAATGAAAAATACACCTTCGATATCGCCTTTCGCAGGCTTGAAAAACCATACAACAATTACCGATCATTTTATCCTGTAGGTAATGTTTCGGACCTCGGAGACCTTTCTACTTCATTTGCTTACACCGATCTGCCCGCCGCCGGATTAATTGCAGAACCTGCAAAGGTCTACCCTCAGGCTATCGCACAAGCCGATCAAGTAAAAGCTCTAGATCTCTGGAAGCAATTACAAGAAGGGTACCTAATCTACCGCCTGACTGGGTCAGCACCAGAAAAAGAGCAATACCATCGGATACCCATTGGCTTTTTAGGTAGCGAACAAAACTACATTTCAGAGATTCAGTTGGAAACAAATCCAACCTTACTACTCAAAAAGAATAACGCCATTCAATTTGTAGTCGTCAATGGCTACTTATATGACCTACGCGAAGGTAGGACTGCATTTGAAAGCTACCTACAAGGCAAACTATAATACAAGCGGGCGGAACCCCTTTAAAAGGTGATTCCGCCCGATTTCGAATTTTACTTTTCCAAGTGTTATGCAGAAAGTGTTTCCGAAACGTATAACGGGAATTGATCCATGAAAGCATTAATATCCCGACGTGTATTGGTGATCAGCTTTTCGTTATCCGGACTCTGAATAATATTATCTATCCAATCCACAATGTTTAAGCAATCCCCTTCTTTTAGGCCACGGGTTGTAATAGCTGCAGTACCAATCCGTATACCTGAAGTGACAAATGGTGACTCCGTATCAAAAGGAACCATATTCTTATTGACGGTAATTTCCGCTTGTCCGAGCGCTTGTTCTGCCACTTTGCCTGTAATATTTTTTCCTCTTAGATCTATCAGCATCAGATGATTATCCGTACCGCCAGAGATTACAGAATAGCCTTTATTGACAAAAGCTCTTGCCATGACCTGAGCATTCTTTATAACTTGCTCTCCGTAGGTTTTAAATGCAGGTTGTAAGGCCTCTCCAAAAGCGACTGCTTTGGCGGCTATAACATGCTCTAGTGGCCCGCCTTGCATTCCAGGGAATACGCCACTATTCAAAATAGATGACATCCTGATTGGATTTCCTTTTTTTGTAGTTCGTCCCCAAGGATTAACAAAATTCTTTCCCATCATAATAATACCTCCCCGAGGCCCACGAAGGGTCTTATGCGTAGTGGATGTCACCATATGACAATGCTGTAGTGGATCATGCAAAAGACCAGCAGCGATCAGTCCTGCCGGATGTGCAATATCTGCGAGTAGTATGGCCCCAACTTGATCAGCAATACTTCGGAAGCGAGCATAGTCCCAATCTCGAGAATAAGCGGATGCACCACAAATCAATAATTTTGGCTTAACTTCTTTGGCCTTGGCTTCCACTTTATCCATATCGATTAAGCCTGTATCGGGCTCAACACCGTAGAAATGGGCGTCGTATACTTTACCTGAAAAATTAACAGGCGATCCGTGCGATAAATGCCCCCCGTGAGCTAAGTCAAAGCCCAAAATAGCATCTCCTGGTTGCAATACCGCCAGAAAAACGGCGGCATTAGCCTGCGCACCACTATGTGGCTGTACATTGGCATACTCCGCGCCGAAAAGTTCTTTTAGGCGTTCAATCGCAAGTTGTTCCACCTGATCAACAATTTCACACCCACCATAATATCGTTTCCCCGGATAACCTTCGGCATATTTATTAGTCATACAACTGCCCATTGCATCCATAACCTGCTGACTAGCAAAATTTTCTGAAGCAATTAGTTCTATACCTTTCTGTTGACGTAACAATTCCTGATTGATTAAATCAAAAACCTGCGAATCTTTATTCATTGTTTGTATAATTTTACTCCATTTTAAAGGAAGAAATGCAATTAGATTTGTTCTTTTCCATCATTGCAGAAAAAAACGCATCAAATCACATGTTTGGTACTTTTTTCCACATTCTACGTACAACTCATGCGAATGTCTCGCAAAAGTACAATAAATTGCAATTCACTACTTTGAGTAAAAATAATAACTAATTTTTTTACCCAATTGTTACAGGCAAAATCAATTAACCCGCACCCTTTTAGGTGTTGAGAAAAGTGACCTTTCATTTATGATACTAATCCCCCATAGAGCTATAAGGCTGGTGCTCTTCCTATTGTTTGCCATTCAATTTTGCCAGGCCCGATCAACTCGGTTTCGGGTGATGTGGCGTACCAACCCTGCCACCTCCATGGTTATAGGCTGGGATCAGGTTTCGGGTTCTAATCCTAGGCTATATTACGACACACAAGACTTAGGTGTAGAATCGAATAAATATGCATTTTCAGAACCCCCTCATCAGATTACTGAAGCTAAAATGATGCGCAATCACTTTGTACGCTTGCAAAACCTAAAACCCAATACCGTATATTATTTTTTGGTTGTTGATAGTGAAGGTAGTAGCCAACGATATTCCTTTAAAACAGCACCAGACACCCCGGATCAGCCCTTAGCCATTATTGCTGGTGGCGACTCCAGAAATTACCGAGCAGCACGCCGATTTGCTAACCGCATGGTTAGCAAGATAAGACCCGACTTGGTCCTGTTTGCCGGTGACATGACCGGCGGTGACTCTGGGCCAGAGTGGAGTGAATGGCTTACGGATTGGCTAGCAACAATTGGTGCAGATGGCCGTATCTTCCCAATTGTCGTAGCTCGAGGAAATCATGAATCAAGCAACCGGACCCTCTCTCAAATTTTTGATGTACCCACCACTTCAGTGTATTACGGCCTTACTTTTGGCGAAAGCCTAATTCGAATTTATACCCTCAATAGCATGATCGCGGTTGGTGGTGATCAAAAAACGTGGCTGTAACGCGACCTTCAGAAAAATGCCGGACAGGTGAAATGGCGAATGGCCCAGTACCATCATGCTATG
>JABSSK010000306.1 GCA_013214265.1 Saprospiraceae bacterium
ATATACAATTTGCGATCAAGGACGATAATGTTTTTGTGATTGAAGCCAATCCAAGAGCGTCTCGTACTACCCCATTTATCGCTAAAGCATACAAAGTTCCATATCTGAAGATCGCTACTCTCGTAATGCTGGGCACCCATAAATTGAAGGACTTTGATATTAAGCCTAACCCGAGTTGTTACGCCATCAAAGTGCCTGTATTCTCTTTTGAGAAGTTCCCGAATGTGGATAAAAATCTGGGACCTGAGATGAAGTCAACAGGTGAAGAAATTAGGTTTATTGTTGATCTCACGGATCCATTTTTCCGGCAACTCGACAGTCAGCGTTATATGTACCTTACTCGCTAATACCTCATCGCAGACGGCTATAGCATTCCATCAACTGGTGCGATAGCCGTTTTGGAGAAAAGGAGTTACGAGCCCAATGATACCCTTTGGATATCATTGTCTTTCGTAACTCCTCATCTTCATGAATTCTAATCATCGCCGCCGAAAGCTCCTCCATGGAATACGGATCAACGAACAATGCATGAGCACCACCAGCCTCTGGCATTGAGGATACCGACGAAGTAATTACGGGAGTCTGACTTAATTGGGCTTCAGCGACGGGCAAACCAAAACCCTCAAATTTGGAAGGATAAATAAGCGCTCGGGCTTCTTGATATACCGCCTTCAATTCCAGGTCAGCCTGTAAATCCTCCACCCAGCGAACATCGATTGAGAACGGTAGATTCCCAATTTTGGTCTGCAACACTTTCTTATATTTTGCCCCTCGACCTACCACTACCAATGGAAGTCGCACCTCTTTTGGTAATGCTCTATATGCTTCAATGATAAGTCCAATATTCTTTCGCGGAGCAATACTTCCAACAACCAGCCAATAATCACGAGGTAAGCCATATTTCTGAATTACCTGCTGATTATTTGATCGATCAATAGGCTCGTAGTAAACTGGATTACAACTCTGATATATTACCTCAATTCGGCTCGGATCAATACCATAATAGTGGACGATATCTGACTTAGTACTTTCACTTATCGCAATGATTTGATCTGCATTCCGACAACTATGCCTGAACTTTATATCATACATCGCACGATCAAAAACAGGATAAGTATCTGGCAAACGTTTAAAAATCAAATCGTGAATCGTTACCACCCGTTTCACTTTTCCATTCCCCTTTGGAAAAGGTATCTCATTGCTTAAGCCGTGAAAAATATGTACCCCATCTTTTATCGATTGCTTAGTAAGTGAAAAACTTCGCCACAAAGATTTGAACGATCCATCATAAACGACTGTCTGCCAGGAATCGGATTCCTTAAAGGCATTTGTTTCACCAGAATATCTGATATTAGGTGTGTATAGCACATATTCGTGGTCAGGATAATAGAACTGCAAATTCCTGACTATGGTCCGACTGTAATTGCCTAATCCTGTAAAATTTCCATACAACCGTTTAGCATCAAATCCTACTTTCAAAACAATCAATTTTACCTACAATAATAATAAACCATTAATTTCTACATGGTCCATTTTCTAAAAATGGATGAACAAAACGTATCGTTTAGCACAAAGTTATTGCCCCAAGGCTCACTTCTCAATTAAGTTACCGTGACAAATCTCAGGAAAATAGATATCTTTTAGTCAAAACACCCTGTATATGCGCCTTATCCTATTTTTAACATTGATGATTCCATTTTTTGGATGTAACGCCGACAAGGAATTAGAAACGTCTGGTCCTCCGAATATTTTATTTGTCATGACCGACGATCACGCCTTTCAAGCGATTAGCGCTTATGGTTCTAACTTGATTGAAACACCCAATATTGATCGGTTAGCTCAAGAAGGAATGCTTTTTGAGCGAGCTTTTGTCACCAACTCAATCTGTGCTCCTAGTCGTGCTACCATACTTACTGGGCAATTCAGCCACCGCAATGGTTTAGTTGATAATGGAGTTGTGTTTGATAGCACCCAAATGACCTTTCCTAGGTTATTACAAGCTGCCGGTTATCAGACTGCGATTGTCGGTAAATGGCATCTAAAGACACAACCTATGGGCTTCGATTTTTGGCGAGTGCTCCGTGGGCAAGGAAAATACTACCACCCTGAACTACGCGACCCTGATACCACAAAACAATATCGTGGATACACTACTTATGTCATAACCGACTTAACATTAGAATGGCTAAAAGAAGGCCGGGATCCCAACCAGCCTTTCCTAATGCTGTATCAGCATAAAGCACCCCACCGAGAATGGCGACCTGCTATCAGAGACCTTAAAAGTATGGTAGCTGGTAAAACCTATCCTGAGCCTTCTACTCTTTTCGATGATTATAGTGGGCGTGGGCGTGCGTCACAAGAAGCCGAAATGCGTATTGCAGATCACATGAGTATTACCAGCGACAACAAAATAAGTGTTCGTATTGCCGACAGCCTAGGGATTGAGCGATTCCTTCCATGGTATGACCGCGCATACGGCGAACAACGTAAGCGATATACAGCCGAAGAATTAGCGGCTTGGGAGGATGTATATGCCCCTATGAATAAAGCTTTTGCTGAAAACCCACCCCAAGGCGACGATCTGATCCGATTTAAATACCAAAGATACATGCAGGATTATCTGGGGTCCATAAAAGCAGTTGATGACAATCTTGGCCGAGTACTTGCCTACCTGGACAGTGCAGGCATAGCAGATAATACAATCGTTGTCTACACCTCAGACCAAGGCTTTTACCTTGGCGAACATGGATGGTTCGACAAAAGATTCATGTACGAACCCAGTTTCCGAACCCCTCTAATTGTGCGCTGGCCAGGTCAAATCAAGGCCGGTGTGAGAAATCAAAAACTAGTTCAAAATCTGGACTTTGCACAAACTTTCCTCGATGTCGCAGGCCTAGAAGCACCGGATAGCATGCAAGGGAAAAGCCTAGTCCCATTGCTCAAACAGGAAGAAACTGACTGGCGAGACGCTATTTATTATCACTATTATGAATATCCAGGTATCCATGCCGTAAAACGACACTACGGCGTACGCACCGACCGCTATAAATTAATTCACTTTTATCACGACATCGATGAATGGGAGTTATTTGATCTCGAGAAAGACCCTGACGAGCTAAAAAACCTATATGCTGATCCGGCATATGCTGACATTCGGGATAACCTACACGAGAGGCTTCTTGAACTTCAAAACCAATATGGGGACTCTAATGAGTTGGCCCAACAAATGATTCCACAAAAATCTAGGTAATTTGAACATACCAAACAAAAAAGAGTGCACCCTAATAAAGTGCACTCTTTTTTGTTTGAGTCATCAATGGATATCCTATCCATAACCTACCGGAGGATATTTAAAATCATTTAGTGATTTTAGCGCTATCCCAGTTCACACCGTTCTTTCTTTGATAAGAGCCTACGATACTTACAGTCATATAAAAACGAAAAAAGTGCGTCCTAGCACAAATTGACAGCCTCAACCAGTAGTTTTTGCCCTACTTTCTGGCTAATGGATACCGCTTTATGAACTGGCCCCTCAACAACTATCGTCTGATCATAAGGCTCAATCCTAATAACCTTAAAAATAGCCCCTAGCTTGATGTGGAGTTGATTGAGCACTTGGAATAGTTCTGGTTCACTCTCTTTAAGTGCCTTTAAAACTACTTGCTGCCCAGGCTTACACGTAGTAAGTGGATGATAGGCCCGAACACGCATCTCACCAAATTTGTCTGGTATTGGTGAACCATGTGGATCTTCTTTCGGGAAACCCAACATCTCATCCATACGATCAAACAATTGCCCAGAATCAATATGCTCCATTTGTTCTGCTATTTCGTGAACCTCATCCCAAGCAAAACCCATAATATCATGCAAGAACAATTCTGTAAGCCGGTGCTTGCGAATGATTCGCTTCGCTGCTAGACGTCCTTTTTCGGTTATTTGAATAGGCTGATACTTTTCCTGACTCACCCAACCTTCTGAAATAAGCCGCTTGATCATATTGGTCGTTGTCGGCTTACTCACCCCCAGGCTTTTACTCAAAGCTGTAACGTTTATGGTACCTTCTTCCTGATCCAGAAAGAATAAAGCCTTTAAATAATTTTCCTTAGCAACCGATGACATTTTTTTCTGCAAAAATAAAAAACTTATCCTGCCTTATTTGTTAGTATAGACTAACAATATTAATTTGCATCATCTAACTTGTTTTTAAATACCGACTAATGAAACGATTCGCGATGATCAGATATATGCTTTTGATCATTACTGCTTTGGGGATTTCAGCTGCTTATGGACAAACAGCTCAGATCACAGGTACAGTACAATCAAATAATGGTGAAGCCCTACCCTTTGCCAACATTAGCCTACAAGGCACTCCAATTGGACTAAGCACAGATGAGCAGGGAACGTTTACATTTTCTGATCTTAGTCCGGGTTCATATACGGTAGTCGCTTCTTATCTTGGGTATAATAGGTCAATCCAGACTATTGAAATTACAGAAGGCCAAAATGTACTTATGCAATTCACCCTTGAGGAAAACCCTAACTCTTTTGACGAGGTGGTGATTACAGGTACCTTAAAAGAAGTGAATCGGCTTGAGAGTCCAGTCCCAGTCGAGGTTTATCGTCCTGCCTTTTTCAAAAAAAACCCCACGCCCAATATATACGAAGCGCTGCAGAATGTTAATGGTGTTCGTCCTCAGCTAAATTGTAATGTTTGTAATACAGGGGATATACATATCAATGGTCTGGAAGGACCTTATACGATGGTACTCATCGATGGCATGCCGATTGTAAGTAGCTTAGCAACCGTTTATGGTTTATCTGGCATCCCTAATAACATGATCGAACGCATGGAAATTGTTAAGGGACCAGCCTCTTCACTTTACGGAAGTGAGGCCATAGGGGGACTTATAAATATAATCACTAAGAAACCCGATAATGCATCTTTATTAACAGTTGATTTGATGGGTACATCATGGCAAGAGTTCAATACTGACCTAGGTTTACGCATTAATCTTAACCCATCGACATCGATCCTGACGGGTGTAAATTATTTTAATTACAACAACCCAATCGATAACAATAGTGATCATTTTACGGATGTCACTTTGCAAGAGCGGGTTTCTGTTTTTCAAAAATGGAACTTTCAGCGCAAGCACAATCGATTATTTACGCTAGCCGCCCGCTATTATTGGGAAGACCGTTGGGGTGGTGAAATGAACTGGACACCTACCGATCGTGGCGGATCAGAGATATACGGTGAAGCCATCACTACCGAACGGACAGAATGGCTGGGACAGTATCAACTCCCAACGAAAGACAATGTATTGTTCTCTTTTTCCTTTAATACCCACAACCAAAATTCAGTGTATGGAGATATGCCTTACATTGGGAACCAACGCATCGGGTTTGGCCAAATTACGTGGGATATAACATATCGTAGCCATGATCTGCTTTTGGGATCCGCACTTCGATACACCTGGTATGATGACAACACCTCAGCTACTGCCATCGAAGCTACGGATTTCATCAATAACCCTGAAAAGACTTGGCTCCCTGGTATTTTTGTGCAAGATGAAATCAAGGTAGCTCAAAAACACACCTTAATATTGGGCCTACGAT
>JABSSK010000307.1 GCA_013214265.1 Saprospiraceae bacterium
GGGGATCTGCATGTCTACCTTTTGACTCACTCCATTGTGGATGTTCAGAATTTTGATGCCACTTACGTAAAAAACCAAACTGATCCGTTCGCAGGGGACAAGCTAATGCGAAATGATAATAGTTTATTTACGGATGTAACCACCGAAGCAGGTATAAAAAGTACCCCCCTAGGGTTCGGGTTAGGTATTGCGGCCACTGACATCAATCAAGATGGATGGCTCGACTTGTATGTATCTAACGATTATATCGAAGAGGATTACCTCTATATCAATCAAAAAAATGGAACGTTCGTTGACCAACTCAAAGAACAAATGGGGCATATTTCCCATTTCTCCATGGGCTCCAACGCGTCTGATATCAATAATGACGGTCATATTGATCTGTTTAGTCTCGATATGCTCCCTGGGGACAACCGACGGCAAAAGCTCCTCTATGGGCCGGACACCTACGAAAAGTATCAGTCCATGCTGCGCAATGGTTTTTACCATCAAATTATGCGTAATATGCTGCAACTCAATAACGGTGATGGGTCATTTAGTGAAATTGGGCAACTTGCAGGCATTTCCAATACCGATTGGAGTTGGGCTCCTTTATTTGCTGATTATGATAATGACGGGTGGAAAGACTTATTCATTACCAATGGATACTTACGCGACTACACCAATCGTGATTTTGTTTCTTATTATGCTGACCAGCGCATAAAAACCCAACGCGGTCAAACAGCAGATGCCCTGATGGATATTATTGCCCAAATGGAGTCGACCAAGACACCTAACTATATGTTCCGTAACGAAGGCGATCTTACCTTTTCTGATCAATCGAAAGCTTGGGGGTTCTCCAAACCTATGATGTCCAATGGCGCGATTCGTGCCGATCTGGATAATGATGGTGATCTTGATCTGGTTCTTAATAACAATAACGAGCCTGCCACCATATTTGAGAATAGGCTTTCCACTGGTCATTACCTGCAGGTTGTTTTACAGCAACCAAATTCTTCAAATTTGTCAGCTATTGGTGCGCGCATAGAGATCCAGACAGAATTGGGAAAACAAGTACAGGAGTTTATTCCTTCTCAGGGATTCCAATCAGCCATGCATATTCCTGTACATTTTGGTCTTGGTACCGTTGCGAAAGTGGATTGTCTGCGGGTACGTTGGCCCAACGGGGATTGGACTCAAATGAATGACCTAGAGGTAAATCAATCGCTCGTTATTCGTTCCGATCAGAAACAAACCATTTCAAATAACCCCAAAATCAATCAAACCTTTTTTAGCGAAAGCACAGGTAGGCTATCGTATACGCACAAAGAAAATAATGATGTTGATTTCAAACAACAATCCTTACTTCCTTGGGGTATTTCTTATTCAGGTCCGGCCACAGTTCAGGCTGACTTTACAGGTGACGGATTGCCTGATTTATTTGTAGGCGGTGCCAAAAGGCAACCCAGCGTGCTTTACACATCAAAAGGTACTGGAGCATGGGTTACTTCTCGCCAGCCAGACATGGCCCGACACCTAATTATGGAAGATACGGACGCTCTAGCCTTTGATGCAGATGGAGATAATGACCTTGATTTGTATGTCGCTAGCGGAGGGTATCACTTTTTACCTCAAGATCTAGCACTACAGGATCGTTTATACATAAATGATGGCAAAGGGAATTTTACAGCTGTACCCCAGAGCCTCCCTCCTATGCGAACCAGCACTGGTACAGTTACGGCTGCAGATATCGACGGTGACGGTGACCAGGACCTATTTGTTGGTACCCGATTGATACCGGGTAAGTACCCAGAATCGGCGTCTAGCTACATTTTAATTAATGATGGAACGGGTAACTTCGAGGATGCCACCGACACTTGGGCACCGATGCTAAGGTCACTTGGAATGGTTACTGATGCGACCTGGTTGGATTTCGATCAAGATGGTAAAAAGGATCTTGTAGTTGTCGGTGAATGGATGCCAATTCAGGTATTTAAAAATTCAGGTACTTCTTTATCCTCATTGGAAAAGCCTTTTTCAGCCCCAACATCAGGTTGGTGGTGGTCTTTGGAGAAAGCAGATCTCGATGGCGATGGCGATGAAGATTTAGTGGTGGGTAATCTGGGTGAAAACACCCAGATCAAGGTGGGTGATGATCAACCTGCCACCATATTTTACGACGATTTTGATGATAATGGCTCTACTGACCCACTTATTGAATATTATATTAAAGGAGCGCCCTACCCTATGGTCAGTCGGGATAATCTTTTTGGGCAATTGGCTTACCTCAAGCGTAACTTTACAACTTACGCAGCTTATGCAGAGGCTAGCATAGCGGATATTTTAACTCCTGAACAAAAAGCCAACGCGATGTTACGTCAGGTCAACACGGGCAAAAGCATCTGGTTGGAGAATCAAGGAAATGGGACATGGTCGATTCATGCGTTGCCAAAGAGTGCACAAATATCGCCTGTATTTGCGATCAAAGCTATTGACATTAATGGCGATCAACTCCTTGATCTTGTGTTAGGTGGTAATATTGCCGATACCCGCCCGTCTATGGGCCCTTGGGATGCAAATTACGGGCAGTTATTACTCAACGACGGTCAAGGTTCCTTTAAACCTATACCTCAAGATCAATCTGGTTTAAAAATCATTGGTGATGTTCGGTCGATTGAACATGTTCAGTCGTCTGATCAAGACCATTTGATCTTTTTCCGCAATAATCGAACACCTGCCTGGTATCAGTTCCATACCCGATAGCTATCGAAAACCATTACGCATGCGACTTTCTACCCTTGACATTGGCATTACTCTCGGTTATGTAATCATTACGATACTCTTTGGATTTTGGGTTTCAAAGCGGGCATCCAAGGATATGCAGTCTTACTTTTTAGGGGGAAATTCTATAAAGTGGTACTATTTAGGATTGTCTAATGCTTCGGGCATGTTTGATATTTCGGGAACCATGTGGACCGTTACAATACTATTTGTGTATGGCCTCAAGAGTGCTTGGATTCCATGGTTATGGCCAGTGTGGAATCAAGTCTTTGTAATGGTTTTTCTAGCAATTTGGCTTCGTCGATCGGGTGTACTTACTGGTGCGCAGTGGATAACATTTCGATTTGGTGATCAAACTGGAGGCCGACTCTCTCATATTATAGTCACTGTATTTGCCATCATTAGCGTCTTTGGATTTATCGCTTATTTTTTTGAAGGGATCGGTAAGTTTGCGGTTATCTTTTTCCCTTGGGATCTTTCCTTGAATGCTGGGTTTCTTCAGCTCACTTCTGAGCAATCATATGCTTTATTGATCATTGCGATTACGACCCTGTATACCATTAAAGGAGGCATGTACAGTGTTGTTGGAACCGAGGTTTTGCAATTTATTATCATGACTATTTCGTGTGTCGTAGTGGGGTATATTGCATTTACATCCGTGACAGCTGATCAAATACAAGCTGCGGTTCCTCCAGGGTGGACCTCTCTATTTTTTGGCTGGGAAATGAATTTGGACTGGACAGGATATCTAGAAAGTGTAAATACGAGAATTGAAGAAGACGGATTTGGGGCTATTGGTTTATTGGTAATTGCCATGATCTTTAAGGGTATATTTGCTAGCCTTGCCGGTCCAGTCCCGAGTTATGATATGCAGCGAGTATTATCAACCCCTACTGCGGGTCAGGCAGCTAAAATGAGTGGTCTTACCATGCTTGTACTTTATTTCCCAAGGTATCTTATGGTGGCGGGGTTTGCGGTACTGGCCTTAGTTTATCTGACGCCTGAATTCGAACAAATGGGGTCTAATATTGACTTTGAGACGGTACTACCTTTAGCTATTGGTCGTTTTATACCTCCTGGTTTCCAAGGGTTGCTGCTAGCTGGACTATTAGCGGCTTTTATGGGGACTTTTGCGGCCTTTATTAATGCGGCACCTGCCTATCTGGTTAATGATTTATACAAAAAATACATTAATCCCGATGCTAGTGATAAAACCTACATTCGGTACAGTTATTTGGCTTCTTTCGGACTGGTTGCTGTTGGGTTAGTTGGTGGTTTTTATGCGCAATCGATAAATTCGCTAACCGTATGGATAACCTCTGCTTTGTATGGAGGCTATGCTGCTGCGAACGTGCTGAAATGGATTTGGTGGCGTTTTAATGGTTATGGTTACTTCTGGGGTATGGTTGGAGGCTTAATAGGAGCGACCTTTATACCTCCTCTTTTTCCTGACGTTTCTGCCATTTATCTTTTTCCCGTCATTCTACTTATCTCATTAGCAGGATGTTTGTTGGGTACGATTCTCACGCCAGCTAACGATATGGATGTTCTAGAAGGTTTTTACCGAAAAACTAAGCCGTGGGGATTTTGGGGTCCTGTTCGGGATCATCTTTTGTCGAAAGACCCTTCTTTCCAACCCAACACAGCTTTGGGTCGTGACGTCTTTAATATTTTAGTTGGTATTGTATGGCAGATGACGCTGGTGGTCATGCCCATGTACTTATTAATTCGACAATCGACCGCATTAGCTATTGCCTTTGCTTTATTCTTACTAACTACCTGGCTATTAAAACGCTTTTGGTGGGATCGGTTACCTGAATAAATATAGCTCATGAAGATTACCGGCACCTTTATTGACGAAATATCCCATGACATCCCTCATCAGAATTGGGGTCGTCAGGAATGGGAAAAGGACTTTGGGCATATGCAAAAAGTGGGGATCGACACGGTCATCCTGATTCGTAGTGGCCACAAGAGATGGCTTACTTACCCTTCTGAAGTACTCAAAGAGAAAGAAGGATGCTATACCCCTCCAATTGACTTAGTGTCGCTTTTTCTGGACTTAGCTGAGCAGCATGGTATGTCGTTTTATTTTGGTTTGTACGATTCGGGAAAATATTGGTGGGAGCAGGGTGATTTTGCTAAGGAAGTAGAGATTAATCAATTTGTGATTGATGAAGTATGGGCAAAATATGGCCATTCCCCTGCCTTTCAAGGCTGGTATATAACCCAAGAAGTTAGTCGGAAGACGGGTGCTATCATTGACTTATACCGTCAATTAGGGCTTCATTGTAAATCTGTCAGTGGCGGACTACCTACTTTTATTTCGCCCTATATCGATGGGCAAAAAGCCATTATGGCTGCGAAAAGTAGTCTTACCAAATCGGAATCTGTTACGCTACGCGAACACGAACAGGAATGGAATGAGATTTTTTCAGGAATTCGTGATGCTGTGGATATTATAGCTTTTCAGGATGGGCATGTTCATTATCATGAGTTAGTGGACTACCTAACCATAAATAAAATGCTATCCGACAAACACGGCATGTCCTGCTGGACAAATGCGGAGTCTTTTGACCGAGATATGCCGATAAAATTTTTACCCATCAAATGGGAAAAACTCTGGCTTAAACTTGAAGCTGCTAGGCAAGCTAAAATGGACAAAGCCATCACTTTTGAGTATTCACACTTTATGAGTCCACAGTCGGCTTATGTTCAGGCACATCATTTGTACAAAAGGTATCAGGAATACCGCAATACGTTATAATTGAATGACCATTTCTCAGTATTCGGCACTGTTTAAAGATGAGCTATTGGAACGGGTTATTCC
>JABSSK010000308.1 GCA_013214265.1 Saprospiraceae bacterium
GCGCAAAAGCGTATCTGGGAAGCCAAATGGTCAGGAAAGCGTAAAATCGAAGGAGGAAAAGACGCTACCATTGCTTTTCCTGACCCCGCGACCCGAGCTCGTATGATTTTGAAGTTTAGCTCTATGCCTGGAAGTTCGCGCCACCATTGGGGGACCGATATCGACCTGAATAGCCTCGATAATGCTTACTTTACCAATGGAACAGGCAAAAAAATCTATGACTGGCTAAAAGCAAACGCTTCCGAATATGGTTTCTGCCAGCCCTACACTGAAAAAGGCCCCAAACGCCCTAATGGATATAACGAAGAACGTTGGCACTGGAGCTATATGCCCATCTCCCGCCCCTTGACCGCTCAAGCCCAAAAAGAATTAAAAGATGAGATGATCAACGGATTTCTGGGTGCTGAAACGGCTGGGATGATCGGAATTGTAAATAACTATGTCTTGGGGATTAATGATTTATGCCGAAATAGATAAAACACATAACACAATTTCAAATCGAATATTTTGGTATGGATAGTTAACCGCTCATTTTACCATATATTACGACCAATGCAACATGTTTTATTTATTCCTTAGCAAATGTATAATGGCATATAATCGAAATTGATTATATGCCATTATACATAATCCCTCACACGTGCTATATTAAAAAGAAAAGTATCTCCAGAAAGCATTTCTCTTTTTGCTCAATTGCTGAACTTGAGTATAGGCGAAATGGTCTGGGTTATCCAAGATGGATTCTAATAAGATCTCGAATTGCTCATCTTCATCTGCCTGACCCGCACCCATAGATGAGAGCAAATAGTTAAATTCTGCTTTTTCGCTAAAGCGAACATCTTCATCTGCAATCACTTTTGAGAAAGTAGCCTTTGCTTCTGCAAATCGATCTTGTCCGAACTGAGCTAAACCCAGATAATAATTGGCCTCCGTTTGCAAGCGCTCCTCAAACTGCCCGCTAAAAAAGGTCTCCGCTGCCGCCAATTGCTCTTGCTCTAATAATGCAATACCTTCTGCAAACACGCCCCCATCGTTAGCGGTTGAGCGTAAGCCTGACCCTGAATCAAAATACGTTTTAGCCATTGCGCTATCGCTATATTGATTCCCCATATATAAACCACCGAAGAAACCTATAATTATAAGTATGGAGGCGGCAACAGCCAACTGACGTGTAATTCTACGTATGGATACTACTCGTGCACCTCCTCTATTATCACCGAGGTTTGTAGTTGCCACCGAATCAGTCGTTGACCATTCCTTAAAAGAATGCCTAAGATTTTGTTCGATTAACAATTCGATAGAATCATTAGCCAACCGGTGTAGTTCTAATTCTTGCTTCAGTTCAACATCTGATGATAGTGCATTTTCAAAAGCTTGCTGGTCAGCAGTCGACAACTCACCGTCCAGGTAATCTTGTATTTTATCGTAATTCTTATTACTCATAACGTGAGGGTTTTTAAGGCTGGAGCATGGCCATTACTCTTGGGTGCTCCTTCAAAAATTTTAACAGTGATTTGTGACATTTGTATTTATTCTTTGTTGCCATGGCAGAGCTGCTGAAACCCAGCTGATCTGCTATTTCTTGCATAGAATAATTGAGCTTCCAAAGGGACAGAATCTTCTGGCAGCGATCTCCCAATTGAGCTATAACTTTTTCCAGAATATCCTTCTTTTCTGCTGCCATAGAAATGGACTCTGGTGTTATGTCTACCTTCTTGTCGAGCTGGGTATTATCTTCTTGCAAATCTATCCGCGTATTTTTTCGGATCTGGTTCATCCACTGAAAGCGGCAAATGGATTATAAATATCCATCCATGCTGCTTTCTCCACGAAATTTACCATTACGCAAATTCCGATCTAGAACGATTATACCCTCGTGAAACATATCCTGCCCATCATGTTCGTTCCCACTATTGGCCTTTACAAATCGTATAACTTTTTGCCTAAGTGAATCCCGATTGTAAATCTCACGAATGGCTACCTGCCTTTGCGCGCCCCCAGCGAGGATGGCTTCTATCAGCTCATTATCGGTTTTTAATATCCTTTTCATCTGGTAGTGTTTTGGGAGAAACGGATATACCCTCTATCCGAATGTTTTTTTAAGAATTCTTTAATACATCATTTTGATGCCTTTCGGCAAAATCCTTTTTTGAAACACCTAATACTGAATGTACAAATACCATTAAACTATTATCTTTCGAAAGATACGTAAGAATGAAGCGATTTGCACAACGTATAGGCATTAGCCTTTGGGGATTACTGATAAGTTGGTCTGTCTTTAGCCAGTCCAATAGTGGAAACTATGTCCTCGAACAAGCCGAAACATTCCGTAAAGCTGGACAATATAAATCAGCAGACTCCCTGCTATCAGCCCATATCCCTGAACAGATAGATTCTTTGTATTGGGCAATACAGCTTTCAAGAATCCATCTGTATATTGACCAAAAAGACTCGATAGCATACCAACGTGTTGTTCAAATACTTGAAACTCGTTTCCCTACACAGGACTTTCCATTACTGCATGCACAATGGCTAAACCTTCAGGGAATCCGTTACGAAGAACAGGGCGACTATGAACTTGCCCGACAAGTATATATGGATTGCCTAAAAAAGCGTCAGTCGGTTGTAGGTATCAACCATCCGCTCATCGCAAATACTTATAATAACCTAGGGAATCTCTTTTATCGAGTAGGCCAATATGACCAGGCCATCCAAATGCAGCAAGAAGCCTTACGTATCAGAACCATGCTTCTCACCCCACCTCACCTTGATCTAGCATCTAGTTATAATAACCTAGCAGCTTGCTATTATTCAGTTGGTATTTTTACAAAAGCACAAGATTATCATAATAAGGCTCTATCTATACGGCGAAGCCTTCTTGAAAACAACCACCCATTGGTAGCGGCTTCCTTAAATAATCTAGGGAACTGTTGGTTAGCATTACAGCCTCCCGATAAAGCACTAACGGCCCATCAAGAAGCACTGTCTATAAGAGAACAAAAAGCCCTTGACGTACCTGTTGCACAATCACACAATAATCTAGGTAATACATACGCAGCCCTAAACCAATCCAAACCAGCTCTTTATCATTACAAAAAAGCCCTCACCCTAAGATCATCAGCCTATGGCCAGCAAAGCATTCCTGTTGCACAAGCACAGGCTAATCTGGGAAATTTTCTTTTGCAGATAGGAGACAATGGACCAGCACAGAATATGCTCGAAAATGCATTACGTACATTAGAAATAATCGGTGTGCAAGGAGTGTTCTTAGCCGATGTCCAAATGAATTTGGCTCGATCTCTTTTCTACGCAGGTTCACTCCCCCAAGCACAAACACAACTTGAAGCCGCCCAGTCAACATACCTCAATACTTTGGGGTCAGCCCACCCTAAATCAATAGAAAGCTATACCCTTTCCGGAAATATATTTGCTAATCAAAATGATTGGGGGAAAGCACTCAAGCAATACCAAAATGTTGATTTTGGCCTTCAAAAAAGTAGTCGTAATGCTACACTTACCAGCATCCGAAACCGATCAAATGTATGCCTCGCCCTGATCAATTTAAAGCAGTTGGACGATGCCTTTACGATGCTAAAAGAAACCATAGCCTTGTGTACTAAAGAAGGATATGAACAATACCCAATATATGTAACACTACAAACCACTTTTCTTAAAGCATGGATAGCTTCAGGAAAATTTGACCAAGGGCTAAGCTATCTCAAACAGCATAATCTCTCCAAAGCCTGGGCCAATACAGCAGCTATTCCTTACATCGGGTGGCTACTGGAAGCTGGGCGGTTATTCGCGGCTGCCAAACAATATCCAAAAGCCCTTACTAAACTCAACCAAGGTGTCTTGATCCTAGAAAAACAAATCGATCAGTTCCATTCACAGGAAAGCCAACGACAATTAGCGGAATGGCAATTCATACTTTTTGAAGAAGCATTACAAGTATGCTGGGAATCCCAACAGATCAAAAGCACCTCGGGCTACGCCGACTCCGCTTTCCATTGGAATGAACGATACCGCAACCTACTCTTCCGAAATCAACCTTCTATCAGTAAAAAACAAGACTCATTATCTACAGAACAAATATCACAAGCTAAGCAAAGCGATCCATCAAAATCCAATACGCTCAAGGACATCCAAAAAACCCTCATCTCCAATCAACAGGGTATGATTTCTTACTTCTTTGGTGCTCGCAAGCAATATTGGATTTATGTCGATGGCGAACAAGTAGTTTTTGATACGTTAACGAATCAAACCAATTATGTAGGAAGCATTATTCGACTAAGAGATGGTATTAATAATTTTATCCGTTCCCAGCAAGAAGAGTACTACTTATTATATGCTCAAAACTACGCAACATCGGCTACGACACTTTACCAAGACCTATTAGCAAAACCAAAGGAAAAACTGGGGCATTTACCAACCAGATTGATCATTCTTCCTGATGGGCCACTCTACTTTATCCCTTTCGACTTACTGCTTGTAGAACCTATCGACAGCCTGAATATTCTTGCATTTCACCGATATCCCTTCGCCGTGCATACCCATAGTTTCAGCTACCAACAAAGCGCTCAAATCTGGCTAAACCATCGTAGAAAGCCCCCCCGAAAGGGTGGCCTTTGGTTAGGTATGGCCCCAATGTTTACTGGTCAGGAGCCTGGACTGCCACCACTAAAGCATAACCAAAAGGAAATTCAATATATCCGATCAAAACTTGGACACTCCAAAACTATAATTGGTCATCATGCAACCCGATCCACATTTGAAAAATTAGCACCCCGCGCTAAAGTATTACATTTGGCAACACACGGACAAGCCGATCCCAATGAAGGGGAATCCTCATTTTTAGCTTTTTCAAAAACCAGAGATTCTATCCAACAAAAACTCTATGCCCACGATCTGAAAAATATAAATATAATGGCTGATCTCGTGGTATTAAGTGCCTGCCAAACCGGTTTGGGAAGCTATCAAAGAGGTGAAGGACTAGTAAGCCTAACCCGGGCTTTCCTGGATGCTGGCGCAGCCAGCACATTAACAACGCTCTGGAGTATAGATGATGAAAAAAGTAGTGTCCTTATGGATATATTCTACGCTAATCTCCTAAATGGTCTTCCCAAAGATTTAGCTCTTCAAAAAGCAAGAATTACCTTTCTCAATACCTACCGAAGTGAGTATGCACATCCATTCTTCTGGGCAGCTTACACCCCACATGGAAATATGCAACCACTCAAACTAACAGCCAAGTGGGTAGTATATGCTCAATGCGGAAGCCTCCTGTTGCTGATCCTGATAGCCGCAAGCTGGATATGGATAAAAAAACGAAATATCAGGTCATAAGTCTTCCTCTCACAACACAACATGATGAAGCTCTTAATTAAAATCAAAAAGCAACATCATGAAACTACGGATTTTTTCAATAGTCATAGCCAGCTGGATGGTTCTACCACTATGGGGACAACGGGAAAGTATAACCCCTGCTTTGCAATCATTTCTACAAACTGATTTCATGCAGCAGTATCAGGATATTCGTATCAAAGCGGAAGCCCAAGTTCGTACATTCAACCAAC
>JABSSK010000309.1 GCA_013214265.1 Saprospiraceae bacterium
CTTTCACCACTGCATCCACTTCAGCACTTGAAAGGGATACCGCTTTTGCTGTAGCACCCCGGTGTAGATTAGAAAGGAATTCACCGTTTTGTGCCTGTCTTTTCATAGAAGCTACCACTTTATTCCCTATGACTAAAGCACGAATATCCGCACCTTTAGCTTCATGAATAAACTCCTGAATTAATACCCGTTCATTTAATTGCTGAAAAGCTTCAATCGTCGCATAAGCTGATTGGTAGTTATCCAGCAACATAACACCAACGCCATGTGTACTTTCTAGTAGTTTAACAACAATAGGAAAACCGCCTAACGCTTCAATGATAGGCTCAAGGTCATCTCCATTCGTAACAAAAGCCGTTTTAGGAATTTGCAAAGACGAGTTGGATAACCTTTGTAGGCATCGCAGTTTATCCCTCGCTTGCAAAAGGGCCTGAGCACGTGTTGTGGTAAAAATATTCAATAACTCAAACTGATGAATCAAGGCTGCGCCTACACGCGTCACTGAACTACCAATTCGAGGAATGATGGCATCAAGATAGGACAAAGGTTGATCTTCAAAATAGATCTCTAACCTATCATTAGCAATAATATATTGGCATCGGGTATGATCGATCACTTGCATCTGATGCCCCCGCCGAACGCCCGCCCGATATAAGCTTCGGGTAGAGTATAATTGCGAACTTCGTGAAAGTATACCAATCTTCATATAAAAAATTCCATTCCAGCTGTATAGCGCAATATATTAATCAAAAAAGATTCCTGTGTATATTGTGCAGCAACAGCTAATTTAGGACAATCCAGTGTTCTAAAGCAGCAAGATGCTAAATCTTTAGCGCTTACAAAAGAAGCCGAACGTTTATGCCAGCAGCATTTAAAATAAATTCACCCAAGATCATCAAGGCCTGGTCCTTTTTTGACTGGGCCAACTCCGCTTTTGCTTTAGTAATCACCACTGCCATTTTTCCGGCTTATTACATTGAAGTAACTAGTGATGAGATTGCAATCGGATCGATTGTTACTAGTAATTCCGCCTTATATGCCTATGCCATTTCGGCGGCTTATCTGATTATTGCTGCTTTATCACCCTTACTTTCAGGTATTGCGGACGCGGGTGGGCGACGTATGTTTTTTATGCGTTTTTTTACGATTCTCGGATCTATCTCTTGTCTTTTTCTTTTCTTTTTTATTGGTATGGAGCAATTATGGCTGGGTACAGCTGCTTTTGTTCTCGGCCTGATCGGTTATGCTGGTGGGCTGGTGTTCAACAATGCATATTTGCCGCTGATCGTGACGGCGGACCGTTTTGATCAAGTTAGTGCCAAGGGATATTCATTCGGTTACATCGGAAGCCTTCTTCTCCTCATTATTTGTTTGGTAGTTATCCAATTAGGCGAATCGCTTGGGCTTCCTGGTGGTACATTTCCGGTTCGACTTTCCTTTTTATTGGTAGGGATCTGGTGGATTGGGTTTTCGATTATCCCATTTAAGAAACTACCCGCTGACCAAAGAGTACCTACACAGGGCATCATACAAAAGGGTTTTGATGAATTGAAATGGGTATGGTCACAGGTAAAAAGTCAAGACAGTATACGCCAATTTTTATGGTCGTTTTTTTGCTACAGTGCGGGTGTACAAACGGTTCTTTTCTTGGCTGCTACTTTTGCCGAAAAAGAATTAAACTTCGCTACATTTGAGCTTATTCTTTTAATACTGCTTTTACAAGTGCTCGCCATATTTGGTGCCTATATCTTTGCCCGACTCTCGAGGAAACGAGGTAATAAGTTTTCTTTAAATACCATGCTTTTATTGTGGACTGCAATCTGTGGGGTTGCATTTTTTGTGGATGGGAAGATTCCCTTTTACATCCTCGCTTCTACGGTTGGCTTGGTGATGGGTGGTATACAAGCGCTTTCCCGAGCAACCTACTCTAAGCTTATTCCTGAAGGAACTAAAGATACAACCTCCTATTTCAGCTTTTATGACGTTCTCGAGAAGGTAGCAATCGTTTTAGGGACGTTGACGTTCGGGCTATTGGACCAGCTTACCGGATCCATGAGAATTAGTATTTTAATGCTAACCCTCTTTTTTATTGGTGGTATTTTACTACTACGACCCGTAAAATTCAAATAGATCAATACCAATTTATTTTGATAACCACCAAATTATTTGTGTCGAATCGATCAAGTTATATCTACTATGAAAAAATGGATAACCGTTTTTAGCCTCCTTCTTTTTGCTCATCTTACCCGAGGGCAACGGTTAAGTGATAGTACACAACTTTTTTTACTGACGTGTTCTCCAGGCGCAGAACTCTTTTCAAAATTTGGCCATAGCGCAATCCGTGCGTATGACCCAACTACAGCGACCGATGTGGTTTTCAATTATGGCGTTTTTAACTTCAATACCCCAAACTTCTACCCCAAATTTATTAGAGGGCAGCTTGACTATATGTTGGGAGCTGAAAATACCGATACCTTTTTTCGAGCTTATGGTAGTGAAGGTCGTGAGGTGAAGCAACAAAAACTAAACCTAACACCCAACCAAACCCGAAGGGTTGTTCGGTTTCTACTTAAGAACTACGAACCTGAAAATCGATATTATCGATACGACTTCTTCTTTGATAACTGCGCCACCCGAATCAGAGATATCTTGGAAGTTGAATTCGATATTGGTTTGGTTTCACCAATGACTACGCCCAATAATTTAAGTTACCGACAGCTTGTTGATCAATATATAGCCCCTTTCCCGTGGGCTGATTTTGGTATCGATCTAATCCTGGGCCTACCCGCCGATCAAAAAGCTGATTTTCGGGGCGAAATGTTCTTACCGGAGTATTTGGCGAATCATTTTGCTGAAATTCAATTTATGGGAAATAATCTAATTGAAAATGAACGAATCGTGGTTCCTCAGCGTATAGATCATCTAAAACCATCCGAAGGTGTCACTCCTGCATTCATTTGTTGGATCCTACTAATTCTCGTCAGCGTCGTTTCCCTATGGAGTGGGCATAAGATATTACGCATACTAGATACGTTTTTTTTCCTGTTAATTGGGCTGGCAGGCTGTCTTTTCATATTCATGTGGTTAGGTACGGAACATAAGGCAACCTGGCAAAACTTTAATTTATTGTGGGCCTCTCCCTTTTGGTTATTGGGGTTGATCCCGACGACTAAAATCGGACGCCTGGGCTTAACGATAGGTACAGTAGCGACACTGATTACCTGCCTGGGATTTGCTTTCATCCCACAACAATTACATCCTGCCGTGATACCTTTGGCATTATTATTGGCATTACGTGGAACAGACAATCTATTCAATTGGACTATTCCGTTGAAAAAGCGAATATTGTCATTAAGACCACAATAATTTTTTCTATTAACCCACACCAAAGAAAAATGGCACAACAACCCAAGGCTATCATTTTTGATTTAGGAGGCGTATTAATAGACTGGAATCCACGATATTTATACCGTAAACTGCTTAATACAGATGATGAAATCGAGTCCTTCCTCCGGGATGTTTGCACCAGTGACTGGAACGAACAACAAGCTGCGGGTCGGCCCCTAGAAGAAGGTACTTAAATAAAAATAGATCAGTTCCCAGAACAGCAAACCTTGATTGAAGCCTTTTACGGTAGATGGACAGAAATGCTGGGTGGTCCAATTCAAGGTACCGTTGACATCTTAGCACAACTAAAAGCCCAAAAAAATCATCAATTATTGGCACTCACCAATTGGTCTGCTGAAACTTTTCCTTTCGCAATAGAACGATATCAATTTCTAGATTGGTTTGAGGATATTTTGGTTAGCGGTAAAGAAAAACTAAAAAAACCCGATTCCCGAATATATACCTTATTGTTATCGCGTCATGATTTACATCCTTCAGATGCCTTATTTATAGATGACAATGAACGTAATGTGAAAGCGGCAGCCCAGCTCGGACTATCCACCATTTGGTTTAAAAACCCTAATCAACTTCGAAACGAGCTGGAAAGTTTGGGAATTCGTACCAGCTAACCAAAAAAAAATCCCTCATTACCCATTTCATTTATCTCACTACCTGTATCCATATCTAAATGGCACACCACTCGTAAACTACAATACATTACAAATTTTATTATATCATATCTATTTCATAACAAACGAATTAAGCAGGCACTCATTTTCTATTTTGTTTTTTATGGGTAAGCTACTGTTTTATAGGGCACTTATATAAGTAAAAGAAAACGGTATGTTTTTTTTACAAAACGGTAACTATAAGACAGAAAACGGCAATTTATTCTCGGATAAATTGGATTTTTTACCATTAAAACGGTATTTTTGAAAAACCCAAGTGAAGAGACATCTTGTACTACCCTACAATTCTAATTCTTCATCCGAATTATACGTTTAAAAGAGCTTTGAGAGAACTACATAACTCCGCTACCTGTAGACGCCAGGTAGTTAAAAAACGTATTATGAGAAAATGCTATACGCTGAGTTTCATACTCTTCGTATACTTGCTGAGAATGTATCCTGCGCATGCTCAAACATTACCTACAGCTTCTGTCCCAGAGCCATTAATGTTTACGGCTGCATACTTCCAGGATATGTCATGGAGAAACATTGGTCCTTTCCAAGGCGGAAGGGCCAACTCCGCAGCTGGTGTTCGTGGTGACAATCTAACCTATTTTATGGGAACTGTAGGCGGTGGAATTTGGAAAACCACCGATGCTGGCCTATCTTGGTTCAACATTTCAGATGGCTTTTTCAGTAGTGCGTCTATTGGTGAAATTGCCATTTCTCATTCTGATCCTAATGTTATTTATGCTGGCTCTGGAGAACACGCTGTTCGTGGTGTTATGTCGAACTACGGTGATGGCGTTTACAAAACAACAGATGAAGGTCAAACTTGGAGTCATATTGGGCTAGCTGGCACGCGCCATATTTCTGGTATAGCCATTCACCCCAATAACCCCGACTACATACTGGTAGCTGCTCAAGGTGCTGTTTTCGGACCATCCACTGAACGCGGGATCTACTTGTCCGAAGATGGGGGAAAAACCTGGGAAAAAACCCTGTACATCAACGAAACAACCGGCGCATCTGATATTGTTATCAACCCAGCAAATCCACGAATCATATATGCCACGCTCTGGGATCACGCACGCACGCCTTGGTCAATTCGCTCTGGTGGACCTGGTTCTGGCATCTTCAAATCAATCGATGGCGGTAAAAACTGGACAAAACTAACCAGTGGCCTTCCCGAAGAAGTAGGGAAAGTTGGCATTTCCATTTCTCCGGTAAACCCTTTGGTATTATACGCTATTGTGGAAGCAGAACAAGGCGGTGTATACCGATCCAGAGACGGAGGTCGAAACTGGATTGCAACCTGTACGGATCGGGTCACATGGGCCAGATCATGGTACTATATGGAAATTGAAGCCGACCCTGTCGACGAACAAACGGTTTATGTTCTAAATGCTCCCTTGCTAAAATCTATCGATGGTGGTCGTACTTTTGATTATATAGAAACACCTCAAACAGATCATCATGATCTAAGGATTAATACT
>JABSSK010000031.1 GCA_013214265.1 Saprospiraceae bacterium
TTCATCATGATCTGGGATAAGAGATAGCAAATCAATATAGTCCCGCTGGTTCCAGCTTATGGTAGTGTATAAATAGCTGTATTTTCTTTCTGCCGATTTGAATCGATTTTTTAGTTCTACTTCACCACCATATCGCATATACCGCCATTGGCGAGTAGGAGTAGCTGCGTATTGTTTGATGCGCGCATTTCCTTCCACGGTTATCCAAAGGTTATCCTGTAATCGAGAATAGGTACCAATGCGAAAATCACCGTTCTGGTAGGTTGTAGGAATACCGAAAACGGCCGTAGGATCTTGGCCCCTCTGGGTACGATTAAGGTTTCCATTTACTTCGGTGAATAAACGATTCTGTTTGTTGATTTGATGCTGAAAACGCAAGTCTATATCTGCTCGTAAAAGATTGGCCATGGATACGCCAGGAAAATAGTCGTATTGAACAGTCCAATCGGTTAAGAGTTTGCTGGATTTCCAGGTATAGCCCCAATCCATATGGAGTCGTGTATACTGAAATCCGCCTTGCTCCAGAGGTTGTCGACCAAGGGAATCGGTTAAATAAGCAGGTCCTGCATTAAAAATATTGTACTCGTACCCGCCGCCGGATTCAGCTTCTATTTGAAATATGGATTGTCCGAATACGGAAAGAGGTGTCATGAGAAGAATGATAAGTAGTCTGCGCACAGTTTTAGATATTAGTTGCCTGGGTTTCGGAGCGTTCCGAAGCCTACAGCAAGAATGATCGAATATTGGTTTATGGGTATCGCTGAGGAAATACCCTGTGATAGTTGTTACGGATACAAAATTTTATCACTCAGCACCTTACCTGTCAACAAGGTATATTCCAAATTAGGATACGTTTGAGGGGGCATTCCCTTAATGATGTACTACGATAGCGGCACTTCCCGAACCCAGCAGCTCATTACTGGCGGTGGGGATATTCTGTAGTGTATTAGCTTCTAGTGGCTGATGCTCAATCTTGATCGTAATGACTTGCGTCTGGGTAGCTTTATAATTGAGGAAAGGAATAATGAATACAATTCCGAGTGTAAGCCTGACGTATGGTATTGCTGATTTAGTCTGTTTCATGTTGGGATCGATTTGATTTATTTTATTTACATAAAAAGCTTTGTAAGCCTTGTTGATTTGCCATTTGAATACCTAGTCCTGGTCGTACATTAATTTCCATGATTAGAGGCCCCAGATGTTGATCCAGAACGATGTCAACTCCCAGATAACCCAGTGCTGGAAAGGCTTTGGCAGTGGCAACAGATAGATCAAGCAGCGTATTCCAGTAGGGGATTTTTTTGCCTAGGATCGTGTGTTGGTTGTCGGGATGAACCGAGTGGAAATCTTTTCCGTCAAAGGCCATACCCAAGGTTCCTTTCTCCATATTTACGCCAATGCCTAGCCCGCCCTGATGTAAGTTAGCTTTACCATCAGAGCGATCAGTAGGTAATCGTAGCATGGCCATTACCGGAGCTTGTTTTAGCAAGATCACCCTGAAATCAGGTACGCCGGCAGGATATATTTCGTGGAAAAACGGATGCGGTTCAATACATTGCTCGATGAGCACCCGATCAGAAGTTCCAAATGAATACATACCCATAAGCAGTCGAGCCAGCTGAGTAAAAAGATGATCGGTTGTAATCGGCTTTCCACCTTGTGTCCATTGGCCTGCAGCGTTCTTTCTCAGGATCATAATTCCACCCCCACCGGAACCTTTTGCTGGTTTTACCGCCAGCTTTTGGTATTCCTGCAGTTGGGACCATACTTTTGGAATATCTCCAATCCGTTCAATGGTAGCATAGGTTTTTGCGCAAGCGATACCATGTTGGTCCAAAACGGTTTTACAAATGATCTTATCATCAGCCAATGGAAACGCCTTTCGGTCGTTTAAGGCATAGACATATTTTTGGTTGCGCTCGTTTATGCCAAGTACGCTATGCTGATCATGGCGATATCGTGGAATCTGTAGGCCACGCAAAATTTGTTTTATCATTATCAAGCGTTTTTGGGGATGAGTGGAGCAAACCGATATCGCTCCATAATGCGTAATCCAATCCACCTGCCCAGTAGTAGTAATATACCCATCATGCTCAGGTATAATTCGGGATACGTAAGCAACAAACCAATCAAAATATCAGATTGAAAAACAGGATAGCAGAGCAAAGCTACCAACAGGGTTGATCCCAAAATCTTTGCAGCGGATTCAAAGCCATCTTCGGTGAGTACTTTGGCAAACCGCTCAGCAGCTAGAGCCATAATAACTAAGGGTAGCATAAATACACTAGGCCATTTTTCCCATTGCATAACAAAACCTAACGTGCCCAGCAGAACCAGTGTAATGATAACAGATAATAACATAATGACCAGTTTGGGGGTATGGAGTAGCCCCAATTGATTCAGGTTGTAATGCAGTGCACTAATCACTGCCAAGACGGCAGTAAAAGCAGCAATGGTCCAGTATACATTGACACCAACCAAAGATAAGGCAATCAGAGCAGGCAGAAATATGCCGAGGGTCTTTAAACCAATCACATTTTTGAAGAGGGCGATAAGCAGGCAGCCTAGTGGTAATAGTAAGATCGTGCGCAACAAGTCGATCGACACCAACCGATGGCCTAGTAAAGACCATAATACCGGAACATGCTTGCCTTGGCTATCCAGGCTTTGATGCTTTTTTTGAATGATAAACTGATAATCAAATCCCACCTTTGGGGTATGTGCAATCAAATATTCATCTCCATGATATAAGCGCAAGTAATTAGCTGGTAACGTTGCAAAATGCTCATTCATGATGTCAAAAGGTATCCAATAACCTTTGTAGTATATTTCTGTCCAGAGGTGGGAGGTACGTTTTTCACCTTCATTCAAAATGATACCACCTACGACCCGAGCAGGTATACCCTGCGCTCGGCAGAGGGCCACAAAAAGTCGGCTTTTTCCATTACAAGATGCTCGCTTCCGGCGATACGTAGTAAGGGCATCCGTCAAAGCCGAAGACCCCGAGTTCTCCATACGTACAACGTATCGAAAATTCGAACGCAGTGTCCTTTTTAGTTGAGGTGCTTTAAATTTCCAGGCTTGGCCCGCAATATCAGGATGATCTGCCTGAATGGCATTTGTACTGGCTAAGTAGGGTAAAACCGAATCGGGAATTTGCACCTCTAGTCTTGCGGAAGCAGGAATTTTATACTGTAGTTTTTTTCCTTCAAATTCAAATCGCTGCTGAAAAACAGCATCATGCCTTTGATGGGTCTCCCATCGACCCCTTAACCCACTTGGAAGTGAGTAGGTGGAAAAAAGCACCGTGTCACCACGACTAGACAGAGGACGGATGGTTTGTCGATGCGTTGTTTTAGGATAGTAAGCCTCCACAAATGCCTCATCGGGCAGTCGGAATAAATCAAATTCATAGCCTACCGTGTAAACTTCTCGGGGCAAGTAATTGGTCCAGTCCTGCTTTCGGCTTTGATGCTTGATAATCAGCATGATAGCCGGAATAAGAATCAGCACCAATGCACATATGCCGTATGCATTTCGCTTTAACATGGTTAACGTGGTTTTGATATGTAAAAAGTGTACACGTTCGACCCATAAATTGTGATTGATTTGAACATAAGACGACTCAACAAAGAGATACCCTACCCAAACCTATTTTTTTTTGAATGGTAAGCAGATATACCTATTAGGTTTTCGCCTAATATATCCCCAATGTGGTGAAGCTTTTTAAAAAAATATGGCGTAATGATTGGATTCACCATTACGCCACTTCGATTATCTGATGTTATACCTGAAGACACCCATTTTTCAGCAAAGGATTGTTCTTCTGCTCAACCAGGAGAGCGCATACTCAACCTGATTGGCTATAGGTACTATTTTCAGTTTAGGATGGAAGTTTTATAGCTGTAGAGATGCGGTTTTTATAGTGGTAATCGAATCTACGGCTGTCCATGTGAGAATCAGGTTCTGGTCAGTATGTTCCAGAATAGGAAAACCACTTTCCCTGGATAGGCTGGTCTGGGTAGCGATCATGCTAGCTCCAATCTTACCCGTAGGAGTAACCTTTGCCAGTCGAATTTCCCCATTGTCGCCAATCTTTTCTACCCAGGAAACGAGGGCATGATTAGGTTCTGTAAAGACAACATCTACCCGTCCGATGGGAGCACCATCATCAATTCGGATAGGATCAGAAAAGGTCTTACCTGCATCAGATGAAAAGATCACATTGACCTGATTTTCATTATCAGGAGCGGTGAACCAAGCAATAGCAATTGCATTCCCTTGGGCAGTAATGGCAGGTCCATTGACGGGGCAACCTGCAATGATCCAGGTGACTTGATGAATCGTTCGGGGCTTTGTCCATTCCCCATTTTGTTGGCGGACAATAGAAATATCTCGAACTTCTTCATCGGAACGGTCTCGATAAACTACAACTGGCCCTGAGTCGGTTAATACGGCATCGGTCTGACAACAGTCACATACCCGAGCATCTAACTCAGCTTCCTGGTATAAGTTTCCGGAATTATCAAATTCGGCAGTACGAATGGTCATAGCTCCACCGTGGCCATGATTATGGCCATCATTATGTGTTTTGCTGTCTTTGGTATGTCGACCATCTAGCCAGGTAGCGAAGATATTACCGTTCTGAAGCGGGAGTAGCGTAACGAATCCATGCTCCGCATTCACTTTATCTCGATGCGGAATAAAAGATGGCGACCATACCTGCCCACCATCATTAGAAATAGCAACCCGAACATCATAATCGTAGGTGCCTTCAGCACTTTTCTGTAGCCAATGAGCGGCTATACTTCCCGAAGCATCGTTGAAGGTCGCTACGGATGGAAAATCGGCCCAATTAACAAACCAATCAGAGCCACTAGCAATCTGATGAGGTGTACTCCATTGGTCATGCTCTAGCCTTGAAAAAAGTAAGGCATCCGTAGTATCGTTGAGGTATTCTACCCAGGAGAGCACAATCTGCTTATCCTCAGATACGAATAAATTTGGTGCTCCACCTACCACAGCAGGGCTAGGAATTTCTTGAATAAGGATTGGGGTTGCCGAGCCTACAGAGTTAGAATCAATTTGGCAGGCAGATAGTCCTGCCAACATAAGAAGGATGCATATGTTTTTCATTAGTCTGATGTTTTACGCGTGGAATCAGAAGGTCATTTGGTCGGGTTTTTTAAATTTTAATAGAAGCTACAACAGTCTAAATAATAAACCAAGCAGAATATAGAAAATTCATTTTCAGGATGTTAAGTTGTTGCAGCCCCATTACATGAAGTGGGTATTTGTGTACGATTATTCTGGCGCTGGATTACGAAAATCTTTTGTAATTGTTTCCTGAACCAGTCCACAGGTTAGCATGACATCACCAAAGTATGGGTTTCGGATTTCAGCGACATCACTTATCCATTCGGCTCCGGTGTAGTCGAAGGCCATAGGGCAATATTGAACATAGAAAGCATCATCAGGAATACCAAAGGCTTTAATAGTATGGATTAAAGCTTGTGATATAAAGTCGAACTGTTCACGTTGTTGCTCTACATCATCTAAGGCTGAAATTTGCTCACCATGGGTTTGTAAGACATTTTGCTGTTCCATCCAGTACATATGTGCTTCATCCTCCAGTAGCGAGTTATCCACCTTGGAAAGACTATTAAGGTATTCCGTTACACTTGTTTTGGCCAGAACCGGATCAGTTGCTACTAGAGCATCTTTTAAAATCAAATACCCATGGGTAAGTTTAACTATTTGTTCTTGGAAAGCTACTGGTGTTTGGTCAGTATAATCTGGTAATGGTTGGGAAGAGTCATTACCCTCCAGCAATACATTTTTGTTCATCATACTAGCCTGATTGTTCAGTTGGGCAGCGGCGTCAATAGCAAAGTTGCCGTAGGTAACAATTTCTTCGCCAACATCTAGGCCATCTCTGACAAGGTACCTGTCGCCAACTCGCTCACCACTTTCTATTTCCCGAAACTGGAAAGTTGGAATATTGGTATCCGGGACCTTGACATAAACGACGGATCGAGGGCCTGTCCATAGAATCGCAGATTTGGGAACCAACAGTTGCTCCATTGCGGGGAGTTGAGCTTGCAGTTCTCCACGGACGAACATTTCTGGTTTCAATACGAGACCTGGGTTTTGCAGTTCTCCTCGCAGGGAAGCGACCCGTGTATTAGGGTTTAGAATGGGGTCGATAAAGCGAATCCGGGTAGAAAATATCTTATTGGGTACTGCTGGCGTCGTAAATTCAACACGGTCCCCAATTTCCACGGAAGCCAGATCTTCTTCGTAGGCATCAAAAAGTACCCATACTCGATTTAGGCTGGTAATATCGTACAGCACCTCGCCTTGACGCACATAATCACCTACAGCTACTCGACGATGCGTAACAATTCCGGAAACATCGGCGAGAATGGTAAAGGTTTCCTGAATGGTGCCGCTGTTTTCAATTTCTTGAATTTGTTCTTCCGAAATTTTCCAATACGCCAGTTTTTTACGTGCTGCTTCTGCTAAATCAGCATTAATATCTTGCACTTTTAGAGCTTCCAGCAGTTCCTGTTGTGCAGAAACCAGTTGAGGAGAGTAAACAGTAGCAAGCTCTTGTCCTTTTGTTACCTTTTCACCTGTAAAGGTGACAAATAATTTTTCTATTCGACCTGGGATATGTGCAACTTGACTAGCAGCGAGCCGCTCATCGGCCTTGATTTTTCCGGAAAGGGTGAAGCTTTTTTCTGGTTTACCAGCAGCGCCAATAATAGACGTTTCGATATTGGCGAGTTTGACAGCCTCGCGGGTCATCTCTAGGATTAGTGGATCATTTGAATTGTTTTGATCCAGGGTGATCAGATCCATTCCGCAAATAGGGCAGTCACCAGATTCATTCTGTCTAATCTGGGGATGCATAGAGCAGGTCCAGATTTGTTCTGCACCATCAGGGCTTGTGGTTTCTGTCTGATGATGGTGGTGATCAGAAGTTGAGGTATGATTTGACTTTCCTCCGAAGAGCAGATATCCTGCTCCGAGGCCAAAAGCCAAGGCTCCGAAAACTAGAAGAATGATGCTATTATTTTTCATGTGGTTAATTTTAAAACGTTATATACCTTTCGATAGATGCCAGAGCGACTTGGCTTTGTACAATTGCGCGAAGCTTTTTTACATCGTAATTCACGAGGTCTTTTTCAAGACGCAATAATTCATCAAACCGAGTACCCATATTGCTGTAGTCTGTTTGTAGAATTTGAATAGCAGCTTTGGTAGTAGCTATTTGTTGTGCGTACAATGCGAGTCGTAAACGGGCTGTTTCGTGGTCGGCGAAGGCTTTTTCGATTCCAGAAAGAAAGTGGGATTCCATATCTAATTTCCGATCTTCTAGGGCAGCTATTCGGAGTTGTTCCTCCCGTTCTTTGGCCTGATATTGTTCGCGGCCAATAGGAATACTCACCTTTCCACTTATTTGTAAAATATCCCTGCCATTATTTGTAGGGAATGCATCGGTTCGTGGGGTTACCCAGATATAGTCTAGACCTACACCGAATGAAGGTTTGCTTTCTAATACATTGAGTTCTATGACGCGTCGGGAAGCTTCCTGTTGCTGCTTAACCATGCGGATACCGGGATGATTGTTACGAATGTGGCTCAACAGGGTATCTCTACGAAAGATCAAAGTAGCAAAAGGCAAAGAGTCTTGTATAACCAATGATGAATCAATTGGTCGGTTGAGTATGTGATTGAGATCAGCAAGCGGTTTTTTAAGCTGGCGGTCGAGAATCAGGAGTTCTTGTTCCTGTTCCTGAATATTGAGGTCGACGCGTAGAACATCAGCTGTTGATCCTTTTCCACTTTCCACCTTAGCCAAGGCCAGTTGTCGTAATGCTTGCAGGATTCTAATATTCTGCCGGATTATATTCTGTGTAGCCTGAAATTCATACAGTTGGAAATAAGCTATTTTTATTTGGTAACCTACTTCTAGTCCTGTACTAGCAACCTTTTCGTGCAAGGCATTAGCTTTTGTCAAGGCAATATCGGCGCGTGCATCCCGAGTGCCGAACCACGGTAATCGTTGGGAGGCACTCATTCGGGCTCGCTGCCCACCTAAGCGGGTTTCTACTGGCGCCAAAAATGCTCCAACGCCTACTTCAGGGTCGGGAAGTTGGCTTACTTGAGCCCCTTTTTCCAATGCTGAAAGGTAATCCTTATAAAGAGCTTTCAGGGTAAGGTTATTAGCTTGACCGGTTTCTAACAATTCGGCAAGGGATTGTGTGTTTCCTATCCGAGGAGCGAGAAATAAGAAAAAGCTAATGGATATAATAATCTGAATACGCATCACATCAATTTTGAGTTGGGAAACGATTTTTCCACTTTAGTTTGGATTCCTGCCATAGGGAATACAAAACGGGAACGGTAAACATGGTAATAGTCTGGATCAGCATACCACCAAAGGATGGGATAGCCATGGGGAGCATAACATCCGACCCTCTGCCGGTTGCGGTTAAAACGGGTAGCAGAGCGAGAATAGTGGTAGCTGTTGTCATTACAGCTGGTCTAACTCTGCGCAGGCCACCCTCGGCTACCGCATCCCGAATACTTGAAATTGTAGTAGGTTGATTGGCTTTGAAGCTATCGCGTAAAAAGGTAGCAACCAAAACACCGTCGTCCGTGGCAATACCAAAGAGGGCCAAAAACCCTACCCATACTGCTACGCTTAAATTAACGGTGCGAATCTGGAATAAATCACGCATGTTGGTACCAAATACATTGAAATCAAGGAACCACGGTTGGTCGTACAACCCAATCAGGATGAATCCACCTGAGAATGCAATGAAAACACCGGTAAATACCATAGTCGAAATAGCTACGGATTTAAATTGGAAATAGAGGATCAAGAAAATAATGGCTAGGGCAATTGGTACAACGATAGCGAGCCGCTTACTGGCTCGCACTTGTTGCTCATAATTTCCGGCAAATCGATAACTGATACCTGCGGGTACTTCCAGTTCGCCTTTTTGTATTTGTTCTTCCAGGTAGCGTTGTGCATTGTTAACGACTTCTACCTCTGCATAATCTTTTTCCCGGTCAAAAAGTACATAACCAACAAGAAAACCGTCCTCACTTTTGATGGATTGTGGACCTTGTTCGTATTGGATGGTTACCAGTTCGCCGAGTGGAATTTGGCCTCCACCTTCAGAAGGTAAGAAAATGCGTTTTATTATTTCAGGATCATCACGCATCTCTCTGGGGTAGCGCACACGGACAGCATATCTTTCCCTTCCTTCCACGGTAGTAGTCATAGTCATGCCTCCAATGGCAGCCTGGATGTGCTGTTGAACTACTTCAATGGTTAGTCCATGTCGGCTGATTGCTTCGCGATCAATATCAAGTAATAAATACGGTTTGCCTACAATGCGATCAGCAAATACAGCAGCATCCTTAACGCCTTCCACTTCTTTCAATTGTGCTTCCAGTGTAATTCCGAAAGCTTCAATTTCCTGTAAGTCGGAACCTCGAACCTTTATTCCCATGGGCGCACGCATTCCTGTTTGTAACATGACCAGACGGGTTTCGATGGGCTGCAACTTAGGCGCAGACGTGACGCCGGGTATTTTAGTTACTTTGACAATTTCATTCCAGATGTCATCAGGATCCTGAATATGGTCGCGCCATTGTCGGAAGTATTGTCCTTTTTTATCGGGGATGAGCTCGCCAGCATCATTACGGCTGTATTCACCGTTGCTATCAACTTTGAACCGTATGCGATGCCCTTGTGCATCTGTTCGGTATTCTGATTTATAAAGGATGACATTTTCGTACATCGACATAGGAGCAGGATCAAGAGCACTTTCTACTCGTCCTGCTTTTCCGACTACGGTTTCTACTTCTGGGATGGCGGTTACTGCCATGTCCAGCAGGCGAAGGTTTTTAATATTTTCCTGCATACCTGAGTGTGGCATGGATGTAGGCATCAATAGGAAGGAGCCTTCATCCAGTGCGGGCATAAATTCTTCACCTGTTTTTTGATAAATACTAAAACCCTGGTAAACTAAAAAGGTCACGGCTCCTAAAAACAGAAATTTGAATTTCAAAAGGAATCGGAGAATGTTTTCGTAAAAACGAATGATCAAATAAAAGAAGGTGATCAGGATTCCGATGATCGACCCGACAAAAATGACATTAGTAGCTACACTTTCCGTAACGCCAAGGGGCATCCAAACGCGAGCTAGCAGAAAAGTAACTACTGCAGCGTAAATGATATTTTTGCACCCATTAAAAGTGGAAGTGTATTTCGGGAAAGACTGATGGATTGATGTGCCTACTAGTCCAGCAACGCCCATGATCATCGTAATAATACCGAGTGTTGGTTGTATCCAGTAGACAGCAGCTATTCCTCCTATGATCAGCAATGTATTGCCAAAGTAGCGTACACTATTTTTATTTGTACGTGCAGAGAACAAAGCATGAGCCAGAGGGGGAATAATTGTTAACGCAACAATAATGGAGGCAATGAGGGCAAAGGTTTTGGTGAATGCCAAAGGTCTGAACAGCTTCCCTTCAGCTGCCTGCATGGTGAAAACGGGAAGAAAGCTGATTACCGTTGTTGCCACAGCTGTAATAATGGCTGAAGCTACCTCCATGGTTGCTTCATAAATGGTGGTAAGCAGATTCTCCTCCTTGGTAGTCGTATCCATTCGGTTGACTATACTTTCTGCCATGATAATTCCCATATCAACCATAGTCCCGATGGCAATTGCAATTCCGGATAAAGCCACGATATTGGCGTCGACACCAAAATAGCGCATGGCTATAAAACACATCAAAACCCCTACGGGCAGAGAAGCGGAAACGAGAAGGGAGGACTTCAGGTTGAACAGCATCAGAATTACCACAATGATGGTGATCAGAATTTCTAAGGTAAGGGCTTCTTGCAGCGTACCTATGGTTTCATTAATCAGTTGGGTACGATCGTAGAAGGGAATAATTTTAACCTGCGAGATGGTACCATCATTCAGTGTTTTGGTTGGCAAGCCGGGTTCTATTTCTCGGATTTTGGTCTTGATATTGTCGATAACAGCCAGTGGATTTGCTCCATAACGAGCAACCACCACACCACCTACTGCCTCTGCTCCCGCTTTATCGAGTACACCACGCCGGGTTGCTGGTCCAATACTAACCTGAGCGATAGCGCCAATACGGATTGGAACATTGTCATTCGTTTGGATAACAGCCTTTTCAATATCGTCAATAGACTCAATATAGCCGAGGCCTCTGACGAAATATTCGGCCATATTAATTTCAATGGTTTGCGCACCAACGTCCAGATTGCTGCTGCGTATGGCACGCATGACCTGATCTAGGGTGATGCCATAAGTTTTCATAGCATCAGGATTAACGTCTACTTGGTACTCTTTCACAAAGCCCCCGATCGAGGCTACTTCGGAAACGCCTGTTGCTGAAGATAAGCCATAACGAACGTAGAAATCCTGAATGCTTCGGAGTTCATGGGGGTTCCATCCACCAGTTGGGTTGCCCTCAGGGTCCTGACCTTCGAGTGTATACCAGAAAATTTGACCCAGAGCAGTAGCATCAGGGCCTAAGGTGGGTTGTACCCCTTTGGGTAAAGTGTTTGCTGGAAGCGAATTCAGTTTTTCCAATATGCGACTTCGGCTCCAGTAAAAATCAATGTTATCATTGAAGATTACATAAACACTTGAAAAACCAAACATGGAATTGCTACGGATACTTTTAACTCCAGGTATGCCTAGTAAGGCCGTAGTCAGTGGATAGGTTATTTGGTCTTCAACATCTTGAGGTGACCTGCCCATCCATTTGGTAAAAACAATTTGCTGGTTTTCTCCAATATCAGGAATAGCATCAACAGCAACTGGATCACGTGGTAGACCGTCTATTCCAAAATCAAAAGGGGCTGTTGCTAGGCCCCATCCGACCAAAACAAGCAGTAATAGCCAAGCTACTACCTTGTTCTCCAAAAAGAATCGTATATATTTTGCTAGCATAAGATTATTTTCAGCACATCTACTTTAGTCATTTCTCAGCGTAAGAAATAACAACAATACATCACCACCCATCAAGCCAACGGCAAGGGGTGGTCCAAACTGAAAAGAAAAAACTAGCAAAGGAAGGTCTGCAACTGTACCTGTACATCGCAGACGATCAGTGGAGGTTTGTAGATTAAGTATAAAGGTGATTGGACGACGAAAGAAATCGATTCCAGTGAGGTAATCCCAGAAAAGGTATAAAGAGGAAGTGGATGATAATCGTTGTGGACTTTATTGGTCTGTGTATACTGATCGATTTCTGATTTGACCAGTTTCGATTTATCATCACAACAGCCTTTGGGGTCCTGTTCTTCAGGCTGGCTCTCATGACTATGGAAAGGACAATGGGCTACTTGCTTTTCTTGATGGCAGGGTTCCGCCTCAAAAAAAATAGCGATGCTCTTTAACTCATTTTGACAGTAGTGCATGTTTAGCACAAAGCCAGCAGAACTAATAAAGACGAGTAGCGCAAGAATGATATGTCCTATTCTATGGATCAATCTGAAAGATTTGTGTAAATCTACAAATAAATCAACACAGGTACTACGGATAAGGTTGAGGTTGGGGCAATAAAGTCCGAATTATGTTTTGCTTTAGTCGATTATTGAAAAACTGGTTATTTGGATATTGAATACTTGCAACAAGTGGATGCTTTTCGTAAGCCTTGTTTCTGGTTGAAATTGTGCGGTTGAGATTAGCCATGGATGGCGGGTTTCTTTTGTTGGTTATTAGTTATATGCGCATTAATACTTTTAATGAGGCCAACGAAAGTTGGCGTAGCTTAAGAGGGTTAAAATACGAGCAGTAAATGGTAAATGTTGACTACCTCAAGCCCCTAATCCTGGTTAATTTAAAGGAAATACTAGTTCAATCTTTTTGTGAAGGAGACGTTCAGTGATAAAAACTGTACGTCTCTTGCCTTAGTAGATAAAGAGTGATAAAAGGGGCTGGTTAAGGGATATTATAATTTTTATGCTTGACAATAATTGCGTTGATGGATAGTTTGAAAACGTTTAAACTGTTGCTTTTAGGGTATCTAGTATTTGCTCAGATGGATGCCTTTTCTCAGACGGAATCGGTTGAAGAATTGTTGATTTCATTTCCTTTGGATTATGAGACACCCAGTGTTCTTGAAATCAATAGAGAGCCTGCCAGAGCTTTCGCTCATCAATACGAAAGCTTGGAAAAAGCACAAACTTTCGAATTGGCTGATTCCAAACATAAAATGCTAAATGGCAACTGGAAATTTCACTGGACTAAATGGCCAGAGGATAGTCCGGAAGGATTTTATGCCAATGATTACGATGTATCTGATTGGGATGATATCACCGTTCCAAGTAATTGGCAAATGAAAGGATACGGAAACCCTATTTATGTAAACGCAGGTTACTCTGATTTTGACACGAGTAAATTCCCTGCGGTTTCGACGATCTATGGTAACCCAACAGGAGCTTATAAAAGGACATTTACGATTGATCCAGAATGGAAAGGACAACAAGTTTTCCTTCATTTTGATGGGGTAGAGTCCGCTTTTCATGTATGGGTTAATGGTCAATTGGGTGGATATTCACAGGACAGCAAGGTGCCATCTGAATTTAATATTACACCCTATTTGCAGGATGGGGAAAATACAATTGCTGTTCGGGTTTACAGGTGGTGGGATGGTAGTTGGTTAGAGGATCAAGATGGATTTAATATGAGTGGAATCTATCGGGATGTATGGTTGTATGCGACTCCTACATTAGCTATTCGTGACTTTTTTGCCAAAGCAGATTTAGATGATGCATACCAGAATGCATCATTTGAACTGGACGTCTCAATAAAAAACTATAGCACGGATGCATCAATTCCCCACACTCTGGAGGTTACCATTGCCGGACAAGAATGGTTAGCAGAGATCAGTTCGCTTACAGCAGGGGAGGAGCGAGTAATACAGTTGAGAGGGCGGATTGACAATCCAAGGAAGTGGACTGCTGAGACACCGAACTTATATCCCTTGCTGCTTTCCTTAAAACAGCAAGGTCAAACTAAGCAGATAACAGGAACTGAATTTGGGTTTAGGGAACTTGAAATAAATGGAAACGTTTTCTTGCTGAATGGTCAGCCCTTTTTACAAAAAGGTGTTAATCGGGTTGAACACGATCCTACCCATGGCCATACGATTTCACGTGAACGCTTGGAACGTGAGCTACAGCTAATGAAGCAATACAATATTAATGCAGTTCGTACGGCTCATTTTCCATTTAATTCCACATTTTATAACCTTTGTAACCGGTATGGATTGTATGTTATTGATGAAGCTAATATGGAGAGCACAGGTCTTAATATTGTGCATGATCCAAAATGGCGAAAGGCGCATACAGAGCGGATGGAACGCATGATTCACCGCGATAAAAATCACCCGTGTATTATCAATTGGTCGGTAGGCAATGAAGCTAATGAAGGTGAAAATATGGCGGCTATGCACTACATAGCAAAAGACCTCGACCCCACCCGGCCTACTTCCTATCATGAACAAAATGAACCTGCTCCCTACGATATTTTTGCGGGAGGCACCATCCATGGTGGTCATGGGCGCTATTATCCATTGGGGATGTGGGATAAGTTGGGTAGGCAAGCACACCCCAAACCTTACATACGTACGGAAGGTGCCCATGCAATGGGTAACTCCATGGGCAGTTTTATTGAACTTGTTCGCACCCTAGAAAAATATCCGCGGCTTGGTGGATTTTATATCTGGGATTGGGTTGATCAGGGGGTTCAAACCCAAACACAAGATGGCGTGCCTTACATCGGCTATGGTGGTGACTTTGGAGAAAGGAAACATAGCTACAATTTTTGTTTGAATGGTGTGGTTCTTGCTGATCTTTCTAAGACCGGAAAGCTGGTTGAGGTTGGATATTGTTATCAGAACGTAGCAATAAACTGGCAGGATGAGGCAAAATTAGCAATAGAAATAGTCAATAAAAACTATTTCAAAAGCTTGGATGAATATGAAGGTAAATGGGAATTAGTTAAGAATGGCGTAGTGGTAAAAAAAGGGATATTGCAGTTACCACATATTACTGCACAGAATAGAAGCGTGGTAGCGTCGCCGGTACGGATGGATGGTTTAGAAAAAGGACATGAATGGTTATTGAATATCTATCTGGTCACTTCGGAAAATAAACTGTGGGCGAAAAAGGGGCATAGATATGCCAAGGAGCAATTGGTAATTACAACTTTTGAATATGAGGAACCCGTTATACCAATCGACTCGACTATTAAAGTGGCTAAGCGAGGGGATTATTCCATTTTTCAAGGTAATGGGTTCTCAATTCGGTTAAATCATATAACGGGTTTACTAGAGCAGTTTGCGATTAGGGACAAGTTGTTGTTCATACAAGGGCCTAAGCTGAACTTTTGGCGCGCGCCAACGGATAATGATGCGGGTACACGATTAAAAGATATTCAGGCTGTTTGGAATGATCAGGCTAGGGTATTTGATATAGATAAATTGTACAAAGAATTGCATCGAGCGGGTGGTAGTTTTGAGGATAAGTGGGTTGCTGTAGGTCTAGATAACCTGACCCATGAGCTATTATCGCTTCAAATCGATAATAATTGCATTACAGCTAAGCATAAGATCACTTGCCGAGGAGGGGGATTTTATACAACCACTGTTACCCGAATATCACCCGTTGGTCAACTTCATTTTGATTATCAGGTGGAGCCATTTGGGAAAGTAGCCGAATTAGCAAGCCTTCCTAAAATAGGGACCCAAAGCATTGTGCCTACCGGTTATGAGCAGATGGAATGGTACGGTAAGGGGCCTTACCATAATTATCAGGACCGAAATTTGGGTACGCTACTTGGTATTTATGAAGGAACAGTGGATGAGCAGTTTGTTCATTACCCTTATCCTCAGGAAAACGGGAACAAAACCCAGACGCGTTGGGTGCAGCTACGTAATGAAAATGGATTGGCTTTGATAGCTAAAGGATATCAGGCGCTTGAAGTGAGTGCTCGTCATTATACGGATGAAAATTTATCAAATTCGGCGCATACATATGAATTGGTCAGAACGCCTGAAATTTATTGGAATATCGATTTGGTGCAGTGTGGCTTGGGTAATGCCAGTTGTGGGAGTGAGGTCGCCCTACCTCCTTATCGGGTTAGCCCTGAGATAACGCATTTTGGATTTTCTATGATGGCTGTAAGGGACAATCGGTAAGGACTCAAAAGTGATACATACGCCGTGCATTGGTCATGTATGTACGGCGTATGCATCTATGTCGTTATTAGAATAGAGCCAGCTGTTTTGATAGGGTTGCCTGCTATTATAATGTAAAGCTCAGGGTTGTATTCCAGATTCTCCCCAAAGCAGGAATGATTCCTGGGCCGGGGTAAGAGGGTGCTCTTCTGGTGAAATATGCGCTATCCAAAACATTGTTGATACTAAAAGATAATTTCACATCTGCTGAAAATTCGTATTGCATAAACAGGTCCATGACATTGTAGCTGGGTACGATACCAAATACACCTTTGAATGCATTTGTTGTATTCGCGGCATCAGAAAATTGGCTACCTACACTAGTCCATTGTACTGATGTTGAGAAGGCATTGATGCCATAGGTTAATCCCGTTTTGATATTATAATCGGGTAAGTCTTCCAGGTTATTTCCTGATCGTACCCCTACAAGGGCTCGGTCATTAATTTTTGTATAAGTTCCTTTGTTAACGGAACCATTGATAAACCAAGTGAGCTTATGATCAGACTCGCTTTTCAGGATTTTGAGTATATCCATCTCAAAGAATAACTCTGCGCCGTAAATGCGAGCAGATCCGATATTGGTTCTGACCCGCAATCCGTCATCGATTACTTCTCCGATGCGGTTGTCGTAGATGGTATAAAACAAACCTGCTTCAATGAAGAAGGGGGAGAAGTTTCTTTTTCGTAATCCCAAATCGATACTATAGCCACTTTCATCTTTGATATCTGGATCTACAACCTGGATATTGGTTTGTATTTGGACATCAGTAAAGTTGATTGCTCTGTAGTTAGAAGTGGCATTGGCGTAGAGTTCATAATTTGTATTGAACTTGTAAGATAAGCCTAGACCATAGAGAAAGACGGTTCTTCGTGCGGAGGAGGTTTCGATGATTTCTTCTTCGATAAAGTCATTAAAGGCATTTATTCTAATGGTATTGATGAGGATACCATCCGCCTGTGTACCAATATATTCTAATCTAAAGCCAGGAACCAAGCTTAATTTTGGGTTGATGCGAAAAACATTTTCTGCAAATACAGCGAGGTTGACATTTGGGAAGTCAAAATCTGATTTTCGTCTGTTGAAGAATGATGTGTCGACGCGCGTAAAGTCTGGGTCGCTGCCATCTGTTCCAAATTGTTGACTGAAGTTGGTGAAGCCCTTATAGATTCTCGTACCTACCAGCAGGGTATTATCTACGGATGTAGCACCTTTATAGTTGATAGCCACTCGGGTTTCATTACCAATGTTTCTGAATATTCCATCTAAGAGGTCACGATTAGAAAGAGGGTCGGGCAGGTCTGGTGTTTCTAATAGTCCTAGGGACGTTCTGCGTGCGGCTAGTCCGAAAAGTCGATTATAAATTTTGACCCGGTCAGTAGGTTGATATTCGAGAAGGATCGCAGCCAGATTCCAGTTGACCCTAAACCAGTTTCTTTCCCGATTAGAACTTCGAGGAGCAACAGCAAATACCTCATCGGTAAGTCCTCCAGCCTGCTGGCTGAGGTAATTCATGTGCGTTAGATTTATACCAACTTTTAAACGATCAGAGAAAGTATACTCAGCACTGATATAGGCACCGATTTGATCAAATTGGGAATTATCTCTATATCCGTCTCCTCGTTTGTACTGGAAATAGCTGTAATAATTGAGTTTGTTGACTTGGCCATGCAGGCTATTGTATGTGTTGATGAAATTATTGGCACCGTAGGTGTTATGGGATTCAAAATTGACTTTTCTTTCCGTATTTCCTTCTTTCAGCTTGAAATTGATCATCCCCCCAAACTGACTACCATACTGCAATGCTCCGGCACCACGGACTACTTCTATTTGCCGAACAGCTTGTAGGGGAGGGTTGTAGTAACTCTCCGGATACCCGAGGGCATCGGCACTCATATCATACCCGTTTTGTCTGGTATTGAAATTGGCTGATCTTTTAGGACTTAGGCCTCTTCCGCCAATATCTAATTGCAGTCCGGCATTATCGCTTTCCCATATATTGAGGCTAGGTACTTTAGAGAAGGCTTGACGAGCGTTGTTGGCGGCTTTATTTCCGAGCAATCGTTCGATATTAATGACTTCCGTTTTCTTACCTACATACAACCCGCCTTCTTCTACAGATCGTAACTGGCGAATGCCAAATGCATCTGTATCGGTACGAATAGTCACGGTAGGAAGTTCTTTAGTACTTACCCTTAAGGTGACTAAGATGGAGGTGTCAGAAGTAATACGCAAGACCTCCTCCTTTAATTCGCTATTTATGCGCTTAAATAGAATTGTATATTCACGCCCTTTGATTAAGGTTAGTGAAAAGGCCCCTTGACGATCTGAATAAACCCCTTGACCTTCCGAAAGGGTTTGTATAATAACGTCTTGTAATGGGATACTATCCTGATCAAGAACTATACCTGACAGTCTTGCAGTACTTTGACCATATAGTATGCATGCGTTACAGCATACGATGGCTATGATGATGAATCTAAGGCTCATTTATTCTTTGAAAGGTATAATCCAACCCTCACGCATTGGATTTTTATTTTTATAAATATCATAGGTTTCATCCGTAAACACTTGACTTCTTCGTGCATTAAGGGAAATCCTACTTTTTACATATACTTCTGGGTCATAACCATGTTCTTCCTTAAATACACCACCCAGGAACCGACCAAATTGAATCATCATATCTGGCTGTGTACGTAGTTGCTGCTCCTGAAAAGGCGTCAAGTAAAGACTTTGGTCAACCTCTTTCTGTATATTCTTAACGGGGTCTCGTACGATAAAAGAAGTGTAGCCATTTTTTACCATAAGCATCACGCGCCAACTAAACCGGTATCCTTTTTCATGCCAGAATAGGTTGCCTCCGAACCATAAATATCGCAATGGTAAAAAGAGTTGGACGACAATATATGCCATTATGATTTTTGAGGCTATGGATTGCCTGAAGGACGACATCACTTCCGTAGCAGGAGGTTGACCATTTGAGGGTAAGCCACCACCGATAAATTTGAGTACTCGCTCATGAAAAGTACTGGAAAAGAAGATCAATGTGGAGATGATCATTATATATGGGAACATTCCGATTCGGGGAAAGAGAATTCCTGTGAGAATATGAAAAACCAGAACACCGATATAAGCTAATCCACGAGTCTTTCTGATCCATAAAAAGATCCAAATTGTCAGATCGTAGAAACATCCAGCCCAACTAAATAGGAAGGCTATTTCTTTGAGGGGCATTAAAGGACCAATAATGGGTAGTTGGTATTTACCTGGCAGCCAGGTAGCCATTGGCTGGGCCCGTAACATCCAGTCTGGGTTTACTTTTGCTAAACCTGCAAAAAAGTAGACAATGGATAGTTGTATTTTGAAGATGAGGATATGCCAGTTTTGACAACTGGTTGACTTAATCTGTGGGAATATTTTGGCATCAATAGAATACCAGTGGTGAGCAGGCACCCAGATCATCCAGAAAACCAATAAAGAAACAAGGTAATAGTGGTTTAGGTAATACGTCTTGTCAAGGAGTTCGACGTAAACAAATAAAATGAAATAGGTGATCGTACTTAATCGGTACATAAAACCTAGAATGATACCTATCGATGAAAGTATGAGTAACCCAAAAATGAAGTACATTCCTTCACCTTTCAAGGGGGTCAACCAGGTAATGAAGCCAAAATGGAAGGCCGGATCAATGTAGAGCTCTTCTATCCATCCTTTTTGAAAAATACGAAAGTTACTATAAAGCAATAGCAGGCCAAAAGCAACCCTAAATACCACTAGCGGAGCTATAGAAGTTTTGTGGTGAAGCCATATATGAAAACGATCAAATACCTCGGCCATATTAAAATAAATAGGCACCATAAAAGGTGCCTATTTTAAATTTTAATTCAATTGTATAGAAATTTTACTATTAGTCTCCGTCATTAGATCCGTCTGCATCTTGTACATTTAATACAGGGAACATATCTGATTTGTATAAAGTAACTAGTTCTTGGATACTATTATACAGAACGTCATCTCCAGTAATAAAGGTGCGATTATCTATAGCATCGTAGATTGCTTGGTATTGATCTTTAATATCAGCATCCAAAGATTCTTGTTCTCTTTCTAACAATAAATCTTCATAGCCAACACCATCAACACCGTCTACGGATCTACCCAGATAAATATCCTCCATTTCTTCGATTGCAGCTCTTAAAAGGCTCAGGGATGTATTACCATCACCATCTCGTTGCGTCTGATAAAAAGCTTCAATCTTTGTAGAATCAGGATCAAAGGGTGTATCATTGGGGCCAGATCTGCCAATAGGAAAACCCACCTTATTGCCTCTGATGTGATCTTCATAGTAGATGAGTGTTTCGTTGAGCTGAACACTAACGGAACTTCCTAGTTCAACTCCACCATTACCTATGAAATTCTCCCGTAAATTCCCCGTCCACCGTTCAATAAGCAAGTCAGCCTTTTGGTCGATTGATTTCACCAACTCTAAAAGGAAATTTGCGGTTTTGGATTCAGTGGAAAAAGTAGCAACAGGATCATCAAGTCCGTACAACAAATAATCGATAGCAGGGAAGCCATTGGCTCTGTGTTGTGCTAAAACATTAAAGTTATATGACTCATTTTCGATCAACTCGGCCAATAATCCTAGATCAATTGGATACAAATTGGTTGTATTCACTAAATCAAGATTGGCCGTGGCGTAATAATTAT
>JABSSK010000310.1 GCA_013214265.1 Saprospiraceae bacterium
GAACTAACTTTGAGTGTCCTTCTTTTGTTCCAGGTATTGCACTTCTTGACATATAAACCAAGTTATTGTTGAAGTTAGAGACAACCTTTGGAATATTTCTGTTTGTAGCTTCTGTTGAATCAAATCTACTCATACAATTCACAACACTATCCATATTTTTTAATTTACAATCAATTACTTTTTGTATATCATCTGAGTCTAACAATGGTTCATCACCTTGAATATTTACAATAATATTTTCGATATCGTCTATTTCGATGCTTTTGCACCTTCATCACAACCTGAATTATGGGAAGCACCGGTACTAGAAAAAATGAGAGCTGCGTTGAAACCTGAAGGATGCTTGGTGACATACTGCGCTAAGGGATCCTTTAAGCGGACACTAAAGCAATTAGGCTTCGAAGTGGAAACATTACAAGGACCTCCTGGCAAAAGGGAGATGACTCGGGCAATTCGAAAATGACATTCTTATTTGGTAGATTCCAATTTACCTTCGCCCTCTATTTTAGGTTTGATGACATTTATTTTACCATCATCGCCATATAACTTTCTTGACATCTTATTGTAAGCCAAAGCTGCTTCCTCAGCAGTTGAAAACATACCGATATGCACTGATTTTCGGTTAACGCTAATTACAGCACGATAGCGATTATTTTCTTTATATACGCCTGTGTATCCGACCTTACTGCTTGACTTACGTTTTCTGCTGGCAACAGAACGAGAACGATATACTAGATTATCCAAACGGCAATCTAATTTATTGCCATTCTTAGCTCCTACTAAGTTTCGTTTCCCGTCGCGCCCATCCGACAAGAACTTTTCGGCAATAATCTTGTGCAAATAAATGGTTTCGGTCTTGTATCCACCGTCTGCCTTTTTCCAAGTTTTTTGAAAAACAGCGCAACCACTACTGTGCTTTCGTAAATTATTTATAAAGTCAACGCGAACGAGATAAGGATCCGATGTAAGATATTCGTAAACTTTATCGTCAAGAAGAATCGTATCGTTAGCGTTCTTTAGCTTCACCTTATATAACACTATCTTAGTATTTTGGTTAACAAAATAAAACTGCGAAGCTGCACACGGGACATAAAGTAGGCTGGGGATGTTTATTAGATATTATGGGAGGGATTAATACTTTAAATATACAAAATTCTAATCAATAGTCCAGAAGTTCGTTTTTTTGTATTAAAATAAAACGGATATCATCATTTTTGCAAAATGAATCATCACGAAATATATATGCAGCGCTGTTTTGACCTAGCTCGTCTGGGAGAGGCACACGTTGCGCCTAATCCAATGGTCGGTGCTGTATTGGTCGCTGAAGGTCAAATTATTGGAGAAGGATGGCATAAAGCATACGGGCAAGCGCATGCCGAGGTTAATGCCGTGTCCTCCGTACCCCAAAAATATCGGCACTTGTTACCCAAGTCCACTTTGTACGTTTCCCTAGAACCATGCTGTATATTCGGACGAACGCCGCCTTGTACCGACTTAATAAAACAACACAATATTCCCAAAGTTGTTGTCAGCTGCCTGGATTTAACCCCTGAGGTAAGTGGTCATGGCGTTCAATTATTACGGGCAGCAGGTGTTGAAGTTACTACTGGTATCCTGGAAACAGCAGGTCGACAGTTGGCTGCTATTCGAAATACTTTTGTCCGTGCACATCGTCCCTATATTGTATTAAAATACGCACGAACCAGACATAACATTTTCGCTAAGGACAAAACAGAGCAAACCTGGCTCACTGGCCCATATTTCAGACGGCTTACCCATCGATGGAGAACGGAAACGCAAGCTATCATTGTAGGTTCGACCACCGTGATAGCCGCCAACCCGAGGTTAACGGATCGATATTTTAGTGGTCCGCAACCGCTTCGTATCGTAATTGATCGCAACCAGAAAACGCAAATCAGTGCACATATTTTTCAGGATGGAGCTCCTACCCTACTTGTAACATCAACCCAAGATAACAGAGTATTTCCACCTGCTGTTACCTGTATTAAGCTCAATTCAGAACAACCAACACTACCTATTCTGATGACGTATTTATATGATCATAAAATAAGTCACCTAACCGTTGAAGGTGGTGCATACACCATTACCCAATTCTTAGATGCCAAGTTGTGGGATGAAGCCAGAGTTGCTATTAGCCCTCGATTTCTATCTGAAGGGATTCTGGCACCCATAATACCCGTATCCCCTACCCGTACATTTTCTCTAAATAAGGACCAATTGGAAGTCTATTATGCACCATGGAATCGTTAAAAACATTTTAAAGTGTGCGTTCACAAGCAAACTTCGCAAAGGTTTTTTGTTATTTAGATATTCGATTTAACTGCTTAACGCATAGGTTGCGTCATGGCACATATAAGAATCATGAGGAAACAACAGCTTATATTAATCTTATTTACTATTGCGTTTGGTGTAAATAATGCTTTCGGCCAATCTGATCAGGAGATTCAATGGATGACCTGGGATGAAGCTATGGCTAAAATGGAGGTAAAACCCCAAAAGGTACTAATCGATGTGTATACCACCTGGTGCAATTGGTGCAAAAGAATGGATACCACTACTCTTGATCATCCTCAGATTGCTGATTATATCAATGAAAATTTTTACGCCGTCAAACTCGATGCAGAACAAAGAAAAGAACTTACCTATAAAGGGGTTTCGTATCGATTTGTTAAAAGTGGGAACCGTGGATACCACGAACTAGCTGCTAAGTTGTTAAGAGGCCGCCTCAGCTATCCAAGTATGGTCTTTCTCGACGAAAACCAAGACTTGATCCAGTCTATTGTTGGATTCAAAACGGTACGCCAATTTGAGGTTATCGCTACTTATTTCGGAAATAACAAATACAAACAAACCCCTTGGTCATCTTACCAAAGGTCATATCAGCCTCAACTTACCACAGCTGGTAATGAAAAATAGTATGATTTATCTCCCTAGCTTACTTTTTTACACCTAATACAGAAAGCAATCCTCGTGTAAGTTCTCGGGCAACTGTACGTCCTATTTGACGTGTAGTAGAGTTATTCATAATCTGCTCGATAACCGTTTTTTGGTTACGACGTGAAGTACGCTTTATTTTTTCCAGTTCGGCTTGTTTACGTTCTTTTTCTTTAGTCAATCGGGCTTTATCAATTTTGGCTTGCAAAAGTTCTTCCGCACTTTCTCGGTTGATTGTTTCATTATAAATGTCCTTAATATCAGATCGATCCAGTATTTGGTCAATCTCTCTTTGGGTAAGTACATCCATTCTGGATTGGGGTGCCCGAAGCATCGTATGTGCCAAAGGTGTTGGTATGCCCTTTTCATTAAGCGCTGTCACTAAAGCTTCTCCAATACCCAATTGGGTGAGTAGCTCTGACACATCATAATAAGTACTCTCCGGGAAATTTTGGGCAGCCAGCTTGATTGCTTTGCGATCTTTAGCTGTAAACGCCCGCAAAGCATGCTGTAATTTAAACCCTAACTGACTGAGTACTTCGTCGGGGATATCCACCGGATTCTGAGTTACAAAAAATAAGCCTACACCCTTCGAGCGAATGAGTTTAACCATGATTTCTAGCTGATCAAGAAGCGTATCAGAAGCCTCATTAAATACAAGATGAGCTTCATCAATAAAAATGACGAGCTTGGGTTTATCCGTATCTCCTTCCTCCGGGAACGTACTATAAATCTCTGCCATCATTTGTAACATGAACGTAGAGAACAGCATAGGTTTGTCCTGAATATCAGTCAGTCGTACGATACTGACCACACCTTTCTCTCTTTCATTTATACGCAATAGATCCTGAACATCAAATGATCGTTCACCAAAGAAGCGATCAGCCCCTTGCTGTTCCAAAGCAATTAACTTACGCAAGATAGAGCTCACCGAATTAGTGCTTAATCTGCCATAGACTTCCTGAATATCCTCTTTTCCCTCACCAGTCATATACTGTAAGGTTTTACGCAAATCATTGAGGTCAATCAAGGGAATATCATAGTCATCGCAATACTTGAATACTACGGCCATAATACCCATTTGAGTTTCGGTCAGATCGAGCATACGCGCAAAAAGCACAGGCCCAAATTCCGTTAGAGTTGCTCGCAAACGGACCCCAGGTTCTTCTGAAAGTGTCAAAAATTCAACTGGGCTGTCCCCAGCTTCGAAAGGAATTCCAATAGCTTCATGGCGCTCATCAATTTTAGGATGGCCATCACTAGGTACAGCAATCCCACTGAGATCCCCTTTCACGTCCATCAGAAGCACTGGAACACCTTCTTGCGAAAGTTGCTCGGCTAATATTTGGAGACTTTTTGTTTTACCCGTTCCTGTACTTCCACTTATTAAACCGTGCCGATTGAGGGTCTTCATTGGAACCTTTACCAAGGTTCCCGTTTGTGTTACGCCATCCAGCATGGCCCCACCCAGAGTGATCGCCGGCCCTTCAAAGGTATACCCCTGAGTCATTTCATCGTTGAATTTTTGTTGATCTGCCATAAACTGAAAGTTCCTTTAGTAAAAATTAGAATTACCGACCCATTCGACGGTTATGTGCGCTTTGGCTAAAAGGCCATACATCTTTGTTGCTGTGTGCTTCAATTTCTTTTTCAACGTCTTCGGGCATAAGGTCTTTGAAAAAGTTCAACCCGGTTCGGCTTTCGACCTCATCAATAGAGACAACAAAATCTGGTAGTGGCTGATACGTGATCTCATTGGGAATAATGAAGGCAATACCTTTTTTCCCAGGTTCTGAAAGATCAAGTATTACCTTGTAAAATGATGTTGGGATAGTGACCCCAAGACCAATCGTTCCTTTCCCAGGCTCTGTTAAAATAGGACCTGTAATAACGTATATCTTTTTATTACGCTTAGCCCAAGATCGTACATTCGTTTCCAACTCTAGCCAAATTCCAGTGTTAAAATCATGCGCTTGTGGACTGATATTACTATAGTAAAAAGACGCCTGCAAAGCCTTTTCCGAAAAATCCATATCGGCTGCAGGGACCAAGTGCCCCCGATCATAACCACTGTTTTTATAATCGGTATCTGAAGCACCTCGCCCGAGCAATTTGGGATCTTTGGTGAAGCCCGAAGGCCTCTTCGTTTCCAATGTTTTCTCTAGTCTGCTTCGGGTCAGCATATAGGCTACCCACTCCGCTTGTTTATGCTCCCGGACATAAGATAAAGAATAATAATCATGAGTGATGGCTACACCTAAGTGCGTTGAAGGTAGATAGTAACTTCGGTCATCAACCGTATCAGCGGGTGTAATTCTTTCATTAGACCACATACTACCAGCACTTTTTGCCTCGCCGGTAAACCATTCAAAAACAAAGAATAACCCACTTATTAAGGCTGCAAAAATGCCTACACGTATAATATTGCCTCCGGCTCCATTGCCCTTTCGAGCGTGATTCATTCTAAATTTTGCCATACCGGGACGCTTCTTTTCGTTGGTGCTCGTCAAAAATAGTAAATTGTGAGAAAGGGACTGGCGGCTTGCATCATTTTTAATTCAGAATATAACCATGATTAAAGTAGGTATAACTGGTG
>JABSSK010000311.1 GCA_013214265.1 Saprospiraceae bacterium
TTTAGCACCTAACCCCGCCACGGATCGGATAACCCTTACCTTTAAAGCACCTTTACAAAAGTCGGATGCTATCAGGGTATACGGGGCTGACGGTAAGTTATTAGAAGTTATAGATCTTGGTGATCAGGTAGGTTCGTTTACAAAGGGGTTAACCCTATCGGAATCTGGGCTTTATTATGTTCAGTACTTACAAGACAAAAAATCAATAACCAAAAAGCTAGTTATTAACTAGTATTTCCCATTTTGGCGAAAATACCAAAACAGAAAGCCGAATACTGTTCTACGCAGTCTTCGGCGTTTCTGCATCAATAAGTAAACAAAAGCATTATACGCTCTAAGTAGATAATATTCTTGAAACTGGTACCGAGCCGGCTTGTCCTTTCAACCATGCTATCAGATAATAGTCCTTCAGTTGTTTGGTAACGCGGTCGTCGGGATATTCATTGATATGTGCTAGCAGGTCTTTTGCCAGATCTTCTGGTACATCTTGGGTACCAACCAACTTTCCGAAAAAAGATAAAAATCCGGCATAAACCGGACTAGAATCATAATAAGGGTTTTTTACACCCTTCTTGATATAACGATTGATCACTCGTTCACTCGCTTTTTTATCGCTGTGTTCATAGTATACAATCATTGTCAAGATAGAGGCAACCTCCTGCACAGAACTGTAAGAAATAGGATCTGTTTCTTCTAAAATGAGCAGATAATCCAGCGCTCCAGAATAATTCTTTATGATTACCAAATTATAAACCAACAAAACATATACTACTGCGATAAGGCCTTCTTTACCGGGGGTCAAGTGTCGAATCAATTTGGAAATTTTTCGCTCTAATTGATTTTGTTTGAGGTAAGTCCCACCTGTCAAAATGGATAATTCTAACTCTGAACGAATAATGTGTAGCAGATGGGTGACATACTGTTTTCGTTTAGCAATAAATTGATTGGCCTCTTCTATTCTTAATTTAGCTTTTGCAACCTGCCCGGCCAGAATAGCTATTTGTATGGTTCTTCGGATAGCAAAGAGGTAATAAAATGCAAAGTGATCAGCCAAATTCTTATCCTTATTAAAAAGATCTACCGCAAATTCGTATTGCACAAAAGCTTTTTTATAATTACCTAAAGCCGAATAAATGCTACCCCTAGCGTGAGCTATGGAAAAGGACGTGCGCTTAGGGGCTGCTGCGACAGGTTGCTGGAGTAAAGGGTGTTCAAGAAACTTTTTCAATTCTTCACGATCCGCACCACGTAAAGCATAGGACTTAATCGACAGATCGGATATATGGTTTACCAAAGTAGTCAGGTTATTGAGCATATCTAAAACTTCAAGGTATCCTTTATGCTCCTCGAAGGTATGCTGGCTTGAGGTAGTATAACCGTTAAGGCGTATATATTTTAATTGGAATTCTTTAGATGCAACATCAAGCAAGTAAGGAAACTCTTCATATTCAAGACATAATTGCTTGGTTTTTTCCAGTTGCTTTAGTGCCATATCAGCCAAATTTCTTTCTACGAGTATCTCCACTTGTTCAAGACCTTGCCTGATTTTACTGCCCACACTGGAAAAGTACCGGTAAGAAACTAAACTTTGCAGTAATTGTTGTTCAAACTGGAATTTGTAAACTTTTAAGTTTGTAGCAACTTTACCCGCAAAAGCTTCTTTAACGGCTTCTTCTTGGTAGGTGCGCTGTCCATTGATGACATCGAATAAGTCGGTAAGTGTATTTGCACTAGATCCATAATGTCGTTTGTAATACCGTTTCTCGGCAGGGCTCATACTTTTTATGAGCCTGAATAATTTGTCAGTCGCTGTTTTCACTTAGTACACTGTTTAGGACTTTACAAAAGCCTGCCATCTGGTGAAATGGTAGCGTGTCATACCATTTAGGTAGATGCTAGGGTTGCGATAGAAGTACCTGAGGGAATCCCGGGGATGAAAGCCGCTAATAATTTAAGGTAAGTGGGCTTTTTAATTATGAGGAGAATTTAAATGATCACACAGTCATAAATAAACTATATGAATACATTACCCTCAAAATTACAAAAATCAATAACATAATGCCCAAAGTAGCCCAAAAAAATCTGGACCGATGTTTTTCTCTTTGAAGGTCGGATAAAAACCGTATATCATCTTCATCAGGGTCGTGGAAGAAACGATCAGGGTTTAGGCTTTTATTCTGTTCCATCTCAGCGATGAGTCGACACGCTTCTGTTAAGTCCTTTTCCAAAACATATAACCGGATGGTTCCCGCGCCTAAAGGTAGCGTATTAGCGACCAGAGAGTGATGGATGGCAGATCGAATACCCACTTCACGCAATCGTGCTAAAGCGACTCTCGCCTCTGACTCCGAATCGAAGTAGTGAGCGATAAACAACTGAGCATCCTCATCAAATGTACCGAAGTAGTCCAGAATATGATCTGTCATAGAATAAAAATAATGCTTTTGAGAGTACCTGACCTCCCGTTGGAAATATACAGTAATTTTTTGGTAAGGTTTTTTTTACTGCTTGAACCTACCACTTGTATGCAGGTTTAATTAACATGAAATTAGAAGAAAAATATAACCTCTCTGATCGTGATGTTGATCGAATCGTAGGCATGGCTTGGGAAGACCGAACACCATTTGATGCTATTTTAGAACAGTTTGGCGTCCCTGAAAAGGATGTTATCCGGTTGATGAAACAAGAGATGAAGTTGCGTAACTGGAAAAAATGGCGTGCCCGAGTGCAAGGGCGAAAAACCAAACACCGAGCCTTACGAGAAATGGAAGTAAAGCGCTTCAAATCAGGTAGCCAACGCTTCATTACCAAAAACCACATTTCTAAAAAAAAATACTAGGCTGAGATAATTTTTATGTAGCCATAAAATCAATTATCCTGTAAACATAAAAATAGCCGCAAAAGCAAGAACGGATGCTATCAACCCGTACATAAAGACGCCATAACAGATCCTTAGGTATTTGTATTTCTTGGCCAATACAACACCTAAGTAATACAAATCACGTGTCATTGAACTGTATAGAAAGTCACTATCCTTAATCATTTCCATCATCCCCCAATGGAAATCATCAATTTCCATATTATAGAAGTTACCAAAAAAAAGCAGGTTCGACTTTTTTTTGCGGATATCCTCCCGTGAAAACTTACCCTCAGTTACTTTAGGTCGAGTTGACAATATTGCGAAGACCAGCGCCAGTAAACAAACGGCTAACAAGGTGAAGGTTGGAACTGCCAGTAATCGATTATCCTGAATACGAGGAACCAGATTGGATACGACAATTGAAATAATAATCGCGTTTATACTGAGCATAATATTCGCCTTATTATCCGCAATACTGCTCAAATTCACATGGGTTCGATAGGTTGTACGGTACATCGTTTCCACACCACGACCCAAATTCAATTGCTTGAGTTCCTTATCGGGTACGTCTTTCTTCTTTTTCTTTTTCTTCTTTTTTTCCAATAACTCGGTTCCCTCATCCGCTAACTGCACCCTTTTAAAGTATTTTTTCAGCCGCCTAATATTTCTGGCCTTATCCTGATCATAAAGCCCACGTGCAATCAGCGTATGAAACTGATGTCGTGTCATAAAATCAACCTCATACGTAGCCCATTCAACCTCCGTTTTGAAATCCTGCTGCGTCATTAGTAGCTCCTGCCGTAGTCGACTGCATCGGTCCCAGTATTGCTCACTACCTAAATGGCTGAAATCAGCATCACGCATGATCTGTTCTAATTCATTCGTGGGTTCGAAGAAGCGACGTGTACTTAATATTATCGCTTTTATTTTTTCAATTAAATCGATGTGAAGTCCTACCTCAGCCAGAAAAGTTTCTGCATAATCTGCTGACCGCTTTTCATGATCAACAGCACCTTGATCATAACCTGTATCATGAAACCAAGCCGCAATCTCCAATAGTTGGATATCAGATTCTGGAATACGTTCCATTTTCTCTCCAATAAGCCGAACGGCCTTAACCACACTGTCCGTATGCTCAACATTGTGAAAGACGAACTTATCAGAAATATGCTCCTGATAGAAAGAATGAACGTACGCTTGTACCTGCTGGACTAACTCCCGGTTTACTTCCATATCATTATTGACCTTAAATCTGGTTCGAAAATATTAATCTTTTATTATAACGCCTAGCTTCGGCTGTTCAGTTTGGCCTAAAAACTGCAATATGGATTTTTATACCGATAACGATGTGGTTCGGCGTACCAGCACAAAGAACTGTTGAGCAGAACCTCATCGTTTTCCGTACAGTTCCAAAAAGCACGACATCCATCCTCTCGAATGGTTCAAGGACACCCTAGCTTGCATCCCGAATACCAAACGCTTGCAGTTCCATGACCTGCTGCTCGGACGCTTACGAACCAATAAACTAAAAGAGGACTTAGGTCTTTTATCATTTTCGCCCTTAAGTAGGTAAGAATAAGGGAAGCTATGCACACGACCACAGATTTATCTTGCTGTTTTTTTCGCTGAGACGCGACAGTATCACATCTCTACCAATTCCAAATTTTACCTACAGCCCATGCAATCCGCAAGACCACGTTCCATTACCAACACGCACCCGCTTTACTTCCGTAAAAAGACTAACTATAGTCCCAGCCTACCCTTGACAAAAAAGATGAAATTTTTATATTAGAAACAAAATCAGGGTTCACATGTTTCTTCCCTGATAATGTTCGACACATCTACAGCAATCTAACACCAACACTAAAGGCGGACAAAGCGCTTGGCTTTGCCTTCTTTCTATTTTTCTTCCCAGTACATGTAGTACCGGAAAGACGTGCTGTAGATTTTTGAACCCATTATAATAGAACATTCATGTCTTGTTTTACCGAAAAATTTCGCAAGCTGGAGCGCCTCGATGCGCTGATCCGCCGCTGGGGTACAGGCAGCCCTGACGAACTGGCCGAGCGCCTTAATGTGAGTGTGCGTACCATGCACAATTATATCATCGACCACAGGTAACTGGGAGCAGAGAATAAATTTTGCCCCGATCGATGTACTTATTATTACGTGCAGCCTTTCCAGCTTTTCGGCCACACACAAAATAATACTTCGCTCTCCCCCCCCACATTTCCGTCGGCTGAGTAATTTTTTTGGGCCACTGCAAAAATATTGCAGTGAGAGGGTATATTTTTAAATGTGGTGGTAGGAATTCTGAAAAACGAAAACAAAGAATTGTCAATATAATTGAATTTGTATTAGCTCTCCTAATATCAGTTGCTTTACAAATATTAGCTATGATGTATGCAAATCAATATGAAGCTGTTCCTCCTATGATATTTGGAATATTTTATGGGAATAAATTCATGAAGAAACTTACACAAAGAATTGACAAATCAATAATGGACAAATACTATCCTTAAAACCTCCTGCCAACAAGGCATGATGACGTAAGAGGGGCTGATCGCCCCTACTACGCAAATGCTTTATCGTAGACTGAAAATATTTATTTACCGCAAGTGGCAAAACATTTCTCCTCATCTTAAATAATAATTTCCAATGAGAAAGTTATATTTTTTATGGAT
>JABSSK010000312.1 GCA_013214265.1 Saprospiraceae bacterium
CTTGCAGATCTTGCAGCTCGTCGTAGATATCATTTTTCTGAACAGAGAACTCCCATATATTACCGCTCAGTCCGGCTTCGGCGTCCATAGAAACACCTCCCAGATTAAGTTGCCCCTCGTAGGTTTTAAATACAACCCCTTTGCGGGAAATCTTGATCAAGGTTCCTGCTCTTTGTCCATTACTATACGTTAAATTACAAACGACCAGATAAATACCACCGCCTAGTATAAGAACCAGAAGTATCCAGCCAAAAACACGACGGATCCGTTTTCCAATAGTTTGAACACCTTGCTTAACCATTTGATTATACTCACTCATAACAGGCTTTTGTACAAATATACAGTATTGTTATGGGTACCGATAGGAAAGTTAAATTTCTACATCGAGGGAGTAGGCGTAGAATAATCGAATAATACGTTGATTAGATAAGGTCGTAAAGGGAACGAATGCTAAGCCGTCCCACTTCCCAAATACCAGCATAGGCTGGCCTGTGTAAGTTGCCAACCATTTCCAGCCTGCATCTCCCATCATTACGGGAAGATGTTGCCCTGATTGGTCAACCAATACAATTTGGTTATGCTGCGGCAAAAACACAGGGTAAACCTCTAAAAGCATGGCAGGAAGATCTTTAATCCAGGGGTTTTCAGCCCATTGTTTAGCTGCTTTCCGCAAAAATTCTTGAACAAACTTATGGCCTGTAATTTTTGAAAAAACACGTTGTTGATGTATGACCTTTTTGGCTAAGGCTCGAAACTTAGGTACTCCAGGGTAAAAAATAAGGTCAGCTTCATAGGCTGCCCCGACTTTAAAATCATGTTCAAATGCTATATTTCCCCAAGCAAATTCCAATATATAAGCAGGAGCCTGACTCTTTTCACCCCACAGCCATGTTTTACGGAATCGCAAATTTTCATCTTCTCCTTCTTCTATGCCCATTGTTAACCAATAATCACTTAGAGGTGATAATTCTGCAATTTGTTCTTTGCGGAAATGCACACCAGCCCATTGCATAAGGTTGGCCTGCATCTCCTCATCCCAATCATCGATTTGTTGGAAAGCCTGTGTGAAAAGAAATAAGTCCGCAAGCTCTTGGGTTAACCTATCAAGCCAGTCATTACTCCAACGGTTATCAGCCATATAGCGCAAACGCCTTGCTAAACCTCCAAGCTTTTGATCTGTCATACGAGAAGCAATAGCTTCCCATGACGCATCTGATCGCTGCTGCCACGCACCTAACCCTTCGCGAACTACATCCTCCAGCCATTGCTCTAGGTCCACTACACCTTTATGCATTAATGCCAGTCGCTTTCTACGGTTTCGTTGTCGACTTTCTTCTTGTTTTGATGCTTTATGCTCTGGAGATAAACTGCGTTTTTGTGCTTCCCTTCGAAAACCTTCGGATACCCAAGGTAAAGGAGTGGACATATCCTTAAATCGTTCAGGGCTTTTTATATACAACCGCAGTAGTGCTAAGATATATTTATCTGGGTACTCAGTAGCAGGACTATTACTGAAAGCACGTACTTTATCGAGTTCCATGGCTGTTTTGTACCAAGTCACGCCCGAAGTACGACATTCTCCCCATATAAGGGCACCCTTCTGGCCAAGACTCTTCCAGCGCGTAGGCGTAAGCAATCGCTCCGATCGCTCAAAAGTTAGCTGGTCAGGAGCGAATCGTTGAACCTTTTCCAGATCCCAATTGGCCATAGTTATCCCATTATACTATAACAATCAAATGGAGGTTTTGACAAACTGTAGCAAATAGCTAGTCGAATGCAATCGGGAGCTACCACCCTAGAAAAGTTTAATCCTCTTCTTCAATAAGAATACCCAATGCCAGCATAGCTTTTTCGGAAGCTGTCTGTTCTGCACTTTTTTTATTAAAATCATCTGCTGTAGCCATTCGGTTGCCATTAACCATAACAGCTACTTTGAAACGATCCCGCTTTTCAAATTTATAGCGTGCCAATAATTTATAAGATACAGAATTCCCATTTTTTTGACACCACTCCAGTAATTGGCTTTTGTAGTTGTCGTCAACCTTTTCCAATTCGTGAATATCAACGTATTTACGTAATATTTGATTTATGATATAGGTGCGTGTATGCCTGTATCCTGTCTCCAAATAAATAGCACCAACCAATGCTTCTAGGGCATTACCTAACATCGAACGGCTTAACCGAGTATTGTTAAACTCATTAAGCATCATATCTAGTCCCATCTTATCCCCAATTTTATTGAGGCTTTTACGCTTTACGATCTTTGATCGCATCTTAGTTAGGAAGCCCTCGTTGCTATTTGGATACTTCTTAAATAAATATTCGGCCACAATAGTGCCTAGGACCGCATCACCAAGATATTCCAGTCGTTCGTTATTCTGGCTTTGACTAGGACGTTCTGCATGGGTAGATTTATGCGAGAAGGCTAGAATAAAGATATTGAGATTAACAGGGGTATACCCTAGCAGTGGCCGAAGCTTACGAGCAAACTCTCTGTCAGGCGATAAATAATAGTTATACACTCTAAATAGGATCCGCAAAGTACACCGTTATTAGTTAAACAAAAGCCTAGAACGCTCCTTTGCTAACAGAAGCAAGGATCGTTTTACAATCGGCCTTGAGCTAGAGGAATATAACGGCAAGTGCGGCTGAACCATTAGATATTAGCAGTCAACTGCGAATTCCAATATCTAATGATATACTCATGTCAGCTTGAGCAACTAGCGGTTATTACTCCTCAAATCTTTTCATCACAACCGACGCATTATGGCCTCCGAATCCAAACGTATTACTCAGGAATGCATTAATTTTCCTTTCCTGAGCTTCATTAAACGTGAGATTCAACCGGCTATCCAAATCAGGATCATCTGTAAAATGATTAATGGTCGGTGGCACAAAATTATGATTTAATGCTAATATACCCGCAATGGTTTCAATAGCTCCGGCAGCACCGAGGAGGTGGCCAGTCATAGATTTTGTGGAACTAATATTCAGTTCGTAAGCATGGTCACCAAATACATGCTGGATAGCACGTATTTCTGCAATATCACCCAGAGGTGTAGAAGTACCATGTACGTTAATGTAATCGATATCCGAAATGGACATTTTAGCGTCCTCTAGTGCCAAACGCATAACGTTAGCGGCACCAAGCCCTTCCGGATGAGGGGCTGTAATATGGTGTGCGTCAGCAGTAGCGCCACCCCCTACAATCTCAGCAAAAATGTTTGCACCTCTTTTTTTGGCGTGCTCAAGTTCCTCGAGGATAATTGCTCCAGCACCCTCACCCAAAACAAAGCCATCGCGGTCCTTATCAAAAGGGCGGGAAGCAGTCAAAAAATCATCATTACGAGTGGAAAGTGCCTTCATCGCATTAAAGCCACCAATACCAACTTTGGTCACAGCTGCTTCAGATCCACCAGAGATAACAATATCATTGCGCCCTAAACGAATAGCATCAAATGCATTATTCAGGGCGTGGGAGGAAGAAGCACAAGCCGATACCGTAGCATAATTAACCCCTCGGAAACCATATTGTATTGAGATATGCCCCGCAGCGATATCAGAAATCATTTTAGGAATCATAAAAGGATTATACCGCGGCGTACCGTTGCCATTAGTAAAATCCTCAATCTCTTCTTCTAATGTTTTCATACCACCAATACCTGATCCCCAAATTACCCCTGCCCGATCCAAATCCAGCTTACTCAATTCCTCGGAATCAAAACCTGCACTTTCCATCGCTTCCTTAGCGGATATTATAGCAAATTGAGCGTATCTATCCAGCCGACGAGCTTCTCGCCTTTCGATATGATCCGTGATATTCAGATTAGATACTTCACAGGCAAACTGCGTTTTGAAAGCAGTAGCATCAAATAGTGTTATCAAATTAGCACCACTACGACCAGCCTGCAGACCGTCAAGATATTCCTGAACAGTATTACCTATTGGTGTAATGGCTCCTATACCAGTAACAACAACCCTTTTCATGACGGAATCGTAATTTGATGGAGAATTGGCATAATTAGAACTAACTGTAGTCCTTGGAATAAAAAGATGGGAAAAAGAATCCACAAGCCCTTATAACGAAGAGCTTGTGGATAGCTTTGCAAACTATGAATTTGACATTTGCTCTTCCAGGTAAGAAACTGCCTGGCCGACAGTCTGGATATTCTCCGCTTGTTCGTCCGGAATTGAGATATCAAACTCCTTCTCAAATTCCATGATTAATTCAACGGTATCCAATGAGTCTGCACCTAGATCATTAGTGAAGCTAGCCTCGGTAGTTACTTCTGACTCGTCAACGCCTAGCTTGTCAACGATAATTTTGCTTACTCTTTCTGCAATATTAGACATATGTATTCCCTTTATTGGTTTACGAATGCTCCTGCAAAGAAAAGTAGAAGAACTATGATAAACAACCTTTTCTCATCTTTTTTTAACCTGACAACCTAATAGCACTTATCTTCTTTTAGGCAACACTCCACATTTATTTTGGCAACGAACTGAATCTATTGCTTAATATTTGGCAAATTCAAACCACCCCCTTTTCTTTATTGGTTGTATTTCTAATGTTTTTAATCGTATTTTTTGCATAACACGACCTACAAACTCAAAACTTTAGCCTGAAATAGCCAGTTTTGCATTATTTATTGTAAAATTTACACTTAGTTAGTAAGAAAACCTTTATTTAGGCCAACCTGAACTATGAAGACAAAAATATCAGATACGAAAAACAAAGAAACCATGGAGATTGTCGATCATCAAAACACAAAAATTGTTGCCACCATAGGTCCGGCTTATTGGAATTAGTACAAGCTGGCGTCGATGTTTTTCGGCTCAATTTTTCTCATGGATCTCATGAAGATCATCTGGAAGTGATCAATCGAATTACCTACATCAATGAAAAATACAACCTACATATTGGTATTTTAGCCGACCTTCAAGGGCCTAAACTGCGAGTAGGTGAAATGGAAAATGGCGGCGTTGAAGTTAATCCTGGAGATATATTAACGTTTATCAATGAACCCTGCATAGGTACCAAAGAAAAAATATACATGAGCTATGAAAATTTTGCTCGCGATGTCAAGGTCGGCGAACAAGTGCTTGTGGACGATGGTACCCTTATGTTCGAAGTTGTTGAAACCAATAAAAAGGATACTGTCAGGCTGAAAACCCTTTTTGGGGGAACCCTGAAAAGCAGAAAGGGTGTCAACCTACCAAATACAAAAATTTCATTACCCTGCCTGACAGAAAAGGATCTACAGGACCTAGAATTCATACTGACACAACCCGTCAATTGGATAGCGCTTTCATTCGTTAGATCACCAAAAGACGTAAAAGAACTGAAAGCCATTATCGAAGACCATAATCATCCTGCCAAGGTCATATCAAAAATTGAGAAACCAGAGGCAATTGAGAAAATTGACAAGATTATTAAGCATTCGAATGGCATTATGGTTGCCCGAGGAGACCTTGGAATAGAAGTACCTATCGAGCGCCTGCCACTCATTCAAAAAGATATTATTCAA
>JABSSK010000313.1 GCA_013214265.1 Saprospiraceae bacterium
GTCCTTTGAGTTGTTTTATTTGTTCTTCCAGTAAAGATTGTAATTCATTGCCTTTCTCCAACTTTTTAAGGGATGCTTCCAATTCAATTTTCCCCTTTTGAAGAGCGGATGCAACATTTTCATGCTGGCCTTTCATCTTTTCTAATTGTCCCTCCGATCTTTTAATGGCTTTTTCCAGGTTCCTTTTTTCGTCGGTTAGGCTGGTACGCTCTTTATCTAGTGTTTGGAATTTAGTATTCAGATTAGCAAAATCTTTTTCTAGCGCTTCTTTTTGGGTGATAAGTTGCTTAAGGTTTTGTTGGATTTTTGTTTGCTCTTTACTCAAATGCGCCTTCTCTTGGATCAGCTGCTCCTTATCCTGAGTCAAGCGTTCCGTCCCTTGGGTAAGGGTATGATTGATATTATCTTTTTCTTGCAGAATCTCAATCAACTGATCCACTGCGGGCTTACCAAGACCCAATACCGAAAAATGGATGGTAATTCGCTTAGGATCGAAAGGAACCTTCAAAGCTATGGTAAAGAAGGGGTCTTCATCTTCAAAGAAATAAGTATGTTGGGTATGGGCAACACTTTCAAGAACGGACACATTATCCAGCGGTAACGGGAATTGATGATCATCCTCCATTTCCAGCTCTATTTGTTTCAACTGAATAATGCAGGGAGCGTGGGCTGGAGCAAACCGCAATGTCTTGGAGGGTAACTTTTGGGGCAATTCAAAATCGATGGAGCTGGTTTCCCAAGTAAAAGGGCGTGTAAGCTTTTGATCGGCAGAAAATTCACCTGCCTGATTGGGTAGGAAAAGTGCTGCTAATGAAAGCGTTGTATTGGTGTCTTGACCATGTGGGATGTAACTTTGGGTCATGCGATCCATCAAGTCAACCAAATGGGGTTGTAACTTGAAATGCCGAAAGAAGGGTGCTTTTCCTTTTCGCAGGTCACGTCCGAATAACGATACCCCTAAGCCGTGGCTGTGCGGAAAATCTATAGATGGATAACTACCGGAAAGTTCTTTCCAAAAAGCCCAGACACCAAAGTCATTCTGCGTCTCTTTTGTATTGTGAAACAGAACAACACCACGTTTACTCATTTTGGGTAACCAAGATTTAAATAGATGTTTTGTCGACTCATAATCATAGCTATTGACTATATGCAGAACATCAATACTGGCATCATCAAAATCTTGTAAAGCCTCATCAGCTGGTTTTTGGATAAAACTGGAAAAAGACTTGTAGTGCTCTTCATTATACTTTCTTGCTTCTTCATAAGCCAGCTCTTCTTTACTTCCCGTATGTGGATTAAGTACACCTGTATTTATGGAAAAGCATTTGGAAGTCACCTGATGCTCCTGAACGGCTTGACAAAAGGCAAAATAAGAATCTCCAGAGGTAGTACCTAACTCTACTATTTTACCCGGTTGGTGGTGTTTAACCAAAAAGAAAGCAAACGGAATATGTCCTACCCACGAGTAGGGTGGTGTGATTCTATTGGGCTTTTCCAATAGGATAGGGTCGAACGTAAAGGGATGATTTGACATACCAAAGTGTTTAAAATCAAATATCTAACGAGGCATTAATTAACAATGATAAGGCTTTTTATAAGGTTTACACATGAACGGTGCTAACCATTGAAATATTGGATTAATAAGAGGCCTAATTCATTGTGTCCTTTCCATGTTGTAATTGGATGCATTCTATTGGTGTATAAGTCCACCATCAGGTTTCCAATATTCATATTCCATTTCTTCCGTTATCTCTTTTACCTTTTCTTGTCCTTCAAGGGTTGCCACTAGGTGAAATGCACCATCAATACCAGCCGAAATGCCAGCCGTAGTAATTAGGTTGCCATCTTGTACATAGCGTACACCACGACGAACATCAGCCTCCGGTACTTCCTCTGCCAAGATATCTAATGCACCGTGATAGGTAGTAACCACTTTATTGTTAAGCAGTCCAGCTTTTCCCAGAATACGGGCACCTGTACAAACAGAAAATATCCAGTCTGCTTTTTTTGCTTTTTCTTGTACCCATGCTATTAGTTTATCATCGGATACGGGCAAATCAGAATTACCTCCGAAAAATGCAATAATATCACCATGAGGAGCAGAATTGAGATCACAATCGGGAACTACTGTTAATATACCCTGGCTCTTGATGTGTTCGGTCGTACTACCAACAATAGTAATGGTCCATCCTGCACAAGCAAATACTTCTAATGGTCCAGCAAAGTCAAGAATTTCAACGTTATCGTGCAAATAAAATAAAACATGCATAGTCACTTCGTTTTGTGGATATCCGGAATTGATATGGAATTACGGAAGAAGTAAAACACTGGAAATGGGTTCTAACAGATTACCAAAATTCCTCGTTCTATCCGTAATTGCATTTTAGTGGTAAAAAGTTCCTAAGTTAGCTTTTCGTTTTGAGGGATTAGATAAAGTACTCGATCTATGCAATCCAAAAGATTATCTGTGGAAAGAATATATGCCATTTGTTTGCTTATTATTGCTCTTGGCCTCAGCTCGTGTTCTTCCGAAGCAAACTACGAAATACGTATTGATGGCTCCAATGGTGTAAAGCCTCTGGTGATGGAACTGGCGGAGGCTTATCAGAATAAATTTCCTAGCCACTCCCTTCTGGTCGGAGAAGGGATGTCCAGTTCAAAGAGGCTATCTGCACTCGATACCGATTCCGTCCAGATTGTCATGGCGAGCCACGGGTTAGATATTCTCCGTTTGGAAATTGATGATTATCAGGTTTTTCCATTTGCAAAAATGCCAGTTGTTATTGGTGCCTCCACAGGGGTGTCGCTGGATTCCATGGATGGTTCAACCTTATGTAGTATTTATTCGGGAAATGTTCGAAACTGGAAGGAACTTGGTGGTGGTGATAAACCTATTCGTGCCTTCCTTCGACCAATCGACGAAGTGGACTCCGAGGTTCTTTTAGAAAAGGTGCCTTGTATGCGGGTAATTGCAATCGATACCTCCGTAAAAATAATGGAAACCTCTGGTGACATGGCTGAGGCTTTAAGTTCTACGACAGGAAGTTTGGGGATAACTACCTTGACTAGGGTTAATCAGTCATCAGGTAAAATCAAAGCCTTGATTTTTAATGAAGCAGAGCCGACACTTGAGAATATGGAAAATGGCAGCTACACTTTATTGCGGGATGCCTTCTTGGTAAGTAGTCCGGAGATGTCAGAAACCGTAAACCGCTTTTTTTCATTTATTGACAGCAAGCGGGGTGCATCGGTGTTGCGAAAAAATGGCGCCTTACCTATTCCCCGGAATTAAAGCTTTCTTTTGAGCTTCTCGTTCTGCCTTTCTTTTTTGATTGAGGTAGCGAGCTCTTCGTTCTTCTGGAATTTTGCGCATCCGCACATTGTGATTAAAGTCTTTGAAAACAATATTGGTGCGCAGACCCACACCTAATGCTCGAGCATTCAGGTCAGATTTCTTATCCAGACTTACAAAATGAGTATACAAGGTAGGCTCAAAACTCAGTCCTATAAATTCGCCTAGCTGCATTTCATATCCTATTCCAAAAGAGGCAAACCAGTTCAGTCGCCGTACATCACCTTCGTCGAAGGGAATGCGGCGGCGTTCCTCCTGCTCGAATCCGTTGGCGTAATTTTTTATAGTAAGCCTTTCGGTGTAGATATGTAGGGCCGGTCCTGTGTAGGCACCTACATAGAACCTAGGGCTTAGGTAATACCGACCACCAAAAGATAAATGGATGTAAGCGAATCTGTCGCGAATATCTTCATCTCGGATCAATTCATTCTCTGGTACTGGTGGTCTCGTGAATACTGCACTGGTGTGCAGCAGTATGGCATCTCCCGTTATGGCCCACTTATCTGAAACTGGAATATATACACCACCCGAAAAGCTCATATTGATATCCCAGTCATAGTCTATTGGACTACTCGAAATGGTACTTCCATGAGGGAATACACCGGCACTAAGCCCCCACGGCCCTAGTGAACGAGATGTATCTGCATCTTGAGCAGAGACGAAAAAAATAAATGTAAAAGAGAATAATCCTATTAGGAGGGTACGCGTATTCATGGGTGTTTGGTTAGTACACCGAAATATACGTACTTCCTCCAAAAAAGATGCAGCCTTTAATTGACAGTAAATGACACCTTACCTACATTACCATAGTCGGCAACGTATTTTCCTGCTTCACACGGTAAGACTTCCCCTAACGCACCTGTCAATAAAACCTGGCCTTCACCAATAGTATACCCTTGATCAATAATGGTATTGATAAGCCAGAATAAGGTTTCCCATTGGTTGTTCATGGCATCACTACCTTGTCCTTTATTAACTAACTTCCCATTTTTTGTGAGGGTAACTTTCGTTTCATTGGTATCCAAATATTTTAGTCCCACCGGGTCACCCAATATGTATTGCGCACTAGCCGAGTTGGTTGCGACAAAATCTTCAAGCTTTACCTCTTCCATAGAGTTATACCCTAAATCAGGAATTTCAACGGCAGGAACCACACCATAGAGGTAAGATCTTACATCAGACACACTTCTCAATTTGTCTACAATCGGTTTCTTGATAACGTAACCAATTTCTGTTTCAATTAGTGGTAGGGTTAAATCAGATGTATTAATGGTAACCCCCGAGTCTTTCCAGCCAGAGCCAAATAAAACGCCCGTTATTGGTCGGGTAGCGTTCAGTCTTTTACGAGCACCTTCTGAGGTCAGTGCTGCTTTGTAGCCTGCGATTTTTTCATCACCTATGCGTTCGCGAACGTATAATCGCTGGATAGCATAAGCGGTTGGTCTTTTAAGCTTTGGATATTTCTGCGAAAGCAGAGGGAACTCTTTGTTTGATTTATGGGCTTCTTTTAGATCAACAGCAATATCGGTTACTGGAATCTGTTGGCATGCTGCAAAGAAAACTAATGAAAGCAATAAAATAAAAACTCTTGAAAATGATAGTTTCATGTGTGTTTAACAGTCGATGGATAAATCAATTTTTCGGTTTTACAAAACCGCTTTAGAAACGATAAGAATACGACTCGTCGTATAAGTGGGGCGAATATAATCTATTTGTTTGGCAAGAAATTAAAACTGATCATCTTTAAATTCATCGATGCGCCTACGATCCTTTTTGGTGGGGCGGCCAATTCCTTTTTCCCGATTCTCGATCTTTCCTTTTCCGATATACCAGTTCTGAAATTTGTTCATCTCTTCTTCTGGGGTTAGGGTTTCGTAACAAGTGATTGCAATGGGAGCACCCACCCGCTTTTTAATCAGTTCAAGTACATTTAACTGAAGGTGAAACCCGTTTTTACGTACGGATACGTGATCTCCAATTTCGACTGTAGAGGAAGCCTTAATGTTTCCATCATTGATTTTAACTTTCCCTGATTTACAGGCATCGGTGGCTTGGGTACGACTTTTAAATATCCGTACACTCCAGAGCCATTTGTCCACTCGAACCTTGCTCTCCGTTGGCATATATGTTAATAGGATTTTCCAGAAAACATG
>JABSSK010000314.1 GCA_013214265.1 Saprospiraceae bacterium
CAATCGGATTGTGGCCCCTTGAAAGGATGGAAAGGCAATAAATTTGAAGCTGGACCCCGTGTCCCTTTTCTGGTCAGTTGGAACGGAAAAATACCCGGTGGCCAAACCTTCGACGGCTTGACGTCAGCCCTCGACATCTTTGCTACCGCTGCTGCCGTTGCCGGAGCCAGCCTACCTAAGTTGGATGGCGTTAATCTTGTTCCTTTCCTTACCCAAGAAAAAAATGGTAGCCCTCATCAGCAATTATTCTGGCGTAAAGATAAAATGGCTGCCAGTAGAACCGGATTACACAAACTTATCCGCCTCGATGATTACGGATACCGCTTTTACAACCTCGCCGATGATATCGGGGAAATCCACGACCAACAAGAGGAAATGAATAGCGACTTTTCTCATGCACAAAAGCAACTTGATCAGTGGGAAACCCAATTGGTAGCGCCCCACTGGACAGAAAACCCTTCTTGGGATACAGTAACCTACGAAATCCACCAGGCACTAATGGAAAATAGAGCACCTCATTACACGAACCCCAAACAATTAAAGGACTCCCTACAATCCCAAAATGAAGTAAACACCCTACAAAAATAAAACCTGATTATGTACGATTACCTAGATCCGGTAGTGGGATTACCGGTCAGGTTCATTTAGCCTTTTGAGCCACGCAAATAATAGATCAGGCCAGTTTTCAAGGTAATCATCACCCATGGCCAAAGCATATCCATGCCCACCTGTAGGGTATATGTGCATTTCAGCCGACACCTTATGCCTTTGTAAAGCTTGATAAAATCGTATACTGTTCTCTACCGGAACACCTTTATCATCAGAAGAATGAAGAAGAAAAGTAGGTGGTGTCTGATTATTGACATGCAGCTCATTTGAAAAATAGTTAACTAAATCCGCACTCGGATTGTCCCCCAATAAACTATTCCGGGATCCCCTATGACCAAATGTGGTATCCATGGTAATCACAGGATAAACCAGAATACAAAAGTCAGGCCGAGCACTAGTAGCATCTAAAGAATCCAATCCTGGACCCGCCGAATCGTAATGAACGGCCAGACTAGAAGCCAGATGCCCACCCGCTGAGAAACCCATCACCCCAATTTTAGCAGCCGACAAGCCCCACTGCCCCGTATGGGCGCGCACCTTTTGTATGGCCCTTTTAGCGTCCAACAAAGGAACCTCATGGCGATTTACTAATGACTTGGATTCTGGTAATCGATACTTTAAAACGAATGCCGCTATCCCCTTAGCATTTAACCACTTCGCTACGTCGGTACCCTCCCAGTCATAGGCTAGACCACTGTATCCGCCTCCAGGACAAACAACTACGCCTTGTCCGGTCCTATTCCTTCGTGTAGGAAGGTAGACCTCTAGCGTGGGTTCCTGAACTTTCCGAATCCATAAAATATCACCCTGACCACGAATTTCCTGTTCATCAGAATCTATTTTATTCGGTATCGGCCCATCCCACAAAGGCATAATGGTATCCTGGCCCCAGCACGAAAGACCGGAAAGACAGATCAAGCAAATCAGTGTGATCAATAAACAGGCAGGCTTTTTCATAATTAGATTATTCCGTTTGTTTTAAATAAAAACCAATCTAGCGGTTGGTCACTTAGCACGCATATAGTGCAACATATTAATAACGAGCTTGTCCGCTACCGGATCGGTACCCAGGTTATTAACTAGATCGTAATTTGAAAACAATAGGGTTCCTTTTCCTTTATCTACCTCTAGTATATCCGCACCCCACCATACATCCCCTACTCCTTTGAAGTGGCGAGTCCAGATATCCATGTTTTTATTTTGATCATACGAAATGACACCAGACAAGATTTTCCCCTCCGAGGGTCTACAAATGGAACGGGTTCGATTGAGGATGTTTTCGTACGGCCCATACATGATGGTATTGACTGGTAAACCCTCAAAAACGGGATGGTTAGTCGCAATATGGGTCCGAGAGATGTAATTACCATCCGTATGCACCAGTTTACCAGATAATGGTAATTCGGAAATATCAAAATCGGCCATTTTTCTGGCAGCACCGGTACCATCGTGCCAAGTAATATCGGTACCATGTACATTTAAAAATATCACTTTTCCACCACGATTAGCAAAATCTTTTACCTCCGCCACCGTATGGATAAATGCCGGCTCCGGCTGCACCGGTACATGGACCAGAACGGGAATGGTAACACGGTTTGAAGCTCGAAAATCAACAACCGAAACGGCGTTTTCCTCCAAAAAGGAAGTAATCTTACGCCCAGATTCCACCACCGCTACGGCGGGTAACTGTAGCTTCAGTTCTTGTTTTGTAAAAACATCAAACTCCGCTTCGTTACTCGCCAGTAAATGCCCTTTGTCATCGCGTAATACAGCGCTTACGGTATAACTGCCCTGCATTTCATTTGTGCGAATATCATCACTTAATAATTGGGCTACACCATAATCAAAGTTTACCTTGACTTGTTTTTCATAGGCTACACCTAGCTCCGATGCTATACGCACGGATAAAACACCGGAAGTACTCGCTAATTCGTTGGCACCATCAATAGTAAGTCTGGCATCTTTTCCAGCATAAATATTGCGGGATAAAATTCTGATTGAAATCAATCGGGACTGATTGGCTTCCTTCGTTTTTTCGTAAGCCAGCGTTTTGGGGTTCCTCCATAAATCCAGAATTCCGGCACCCAAAATCCAATCGCCAGCAGTGAGTGCATGAATACAATAACCGTTCACATCTGGGTTTACACGGGCTGCTTCCATCATGCGTTTATTGGAGATCCCATGCAGTCGTTGTTCTTCCAGGCAGTAGGCTTCAAAGTCGGGAAATACCGCATCAAATCCTGTTTTTACAAACGCTTGCTGCAGCTCGTAGGCCAATCTTTTATGCTCAATTGCAGGCGCTAAGAGCGGATTACCCTTCTCGTTGAATTCCTTATTATTTTGAATGAAGTTAGGCCAACTGGCATAACCCAATTCTGATATAAATGATGGTAAGCCCCCTTTGTGGTGCCTTCCCGGCACTTGTATATCAGCAAAACCCAATGCTTGCCGCTGGGCTGCTGTTTTACCAATCATCAGAATTCTATTGAATTTTGTCTGATTCATCACATTCCCCGGATAATGATGGATATCATTGATCTGGATGGGAGACTTTTCATAGGGCAAATATAAATTAGCTGCATCCCAGCCCCCGGATTCATCTAAAATTAAACGGGTCGGATCCAATTCTCTGGCCAGAAGAGACATCGAATTCCGCATTTGATTCATCACGCCTCCTTTATGGATTTCATTGAATAGTTCCCACAGAACTACACAAGTGCGGTTCCGATCGCGTAACACACTTTGGGTAAGCTCGTTTTCCACACGCATTCCTAATTGCGGAGTCGGTACTGGCCGGCCCATACACTCCGTAACCAAACTCCCAACGGTAAGCATACCGATGGAATCACACAGATCAAGCCATTCTTCTGGAGGTGGTTTCCGCCAGGGACGAATCATATTAAACCCGGCTTCTTTAGCTAGGGTTATCTCTTTTATCGCCATAGCTCTGGAATCCATATTAGCGACCTTTACCGGATACACCCCCTCGAAGAAAATGGCCTTCAGGTAGATCGGTTTCCCATTGAGGAAATGCATTTTGTCTTTGAGTGTAAACGCCCTGATCCCAAATTTAGCCGACCACGTGTCCGACACCTGATCCTCGTATTTTATCCGAATGCGCGATTGGTATAGGTATGGCTGATCCGGCGACCAATATGTCACATCACAAATCTTTGCTTTCCATTGTAGTTTATTTTTTCCAGGAACAAATTGTTTCGTTTTTACTTGTTCGAACACACTATTCCCTTCAGGAGTAAGTATATCTAATGTTATAGTGCCGGCAGTCGGACTCATTGTATAATTATTCAGCTCAATAGAAAAAGTAGCTGAACTATCATGAATATCTGTTTGGATAAAAACGTCGGAAATACCTAGTACATCGGTGGCATATAAATGAACAGACTGCCAGATACCACCAGCAAGGCCACCCCGCCACATTGGTACTTCCTGTCGTCCGATACCATCAATACGCTGATCTGAGTAAATGATCGGACTCAGTACCCTTACCGTTACCGTATTTTCTTGTCCGGCTTTTATCATCTCATCAATACGAAAGCGAAAAGGTGTATAACCCCCTTCGTGATAGCCCACACCTACCCCATTGACCCATACCTCCGTTTTATAATTCGAAGCTTCAAATTCCAGATGCATAATCTTGTCCTGCCAGTCTTCGGGGAGTATGAATTTTTTGCGATAAAATGCGACCCCTTCATAATTTTTATTGTATTCTTCCCAGCTACTGGGCACCTCAATACTCCGCTTCGCTTGATTATCGAATACATCGTCCTAGAACGACCCCTGCGACACCCCCACATTACTAGGGTCAAAAACAATTTCCCACCTACCATCGAGACTTAAAGAATGTGAAGCATGCTGCGCTTGCACCCCAGTCCAGCAGATCAAGCATATAAATCCGATAAGACGTAAAATGTGCTTACGCTGAAGTGTACCTGCCTGCCCTTGATTTTTCATGACATAAAATTAAATATAGTACATCGTTTGAGCGGGTAGCTAAGGAATATCAAACCAGTATCTACCAGATATGACCCCGCCCACCTCCGAGCAAAAAAAGGAATCATCCGTAAGTATTGTATTAGGCAACCCTTTATCGCTGTGCTTCTGTCCACCAGACATCCGCACCAAGCGTTGGAAATACCCTGTCCTTTAGCTGTGCATTCCAGTCATTCCAATTGGACATTAGGTCATCCCGATCCTGCTGGTTATCACCAGCCAGTTGCTTGTTCTCGCTTATATCAGAAACCACATCAAACAGGTAAGGCGATTCTCCTTTTTGGTTCCAATTTGAAACCAGCTTTAAATGACCTTTCCGAACAGCCATGGCATCCTGTTCCCATTTTCGCCAGAACAAATAATCATGAGGCTCACCATCCTTTTTTCCTGTCAGAAAAGGAATCAAATCAACACCATCCAGTGGTCTTTCCGGCGCAATTGGTATCTCGTTCTGCGCTACAATAGTAGCCATAATATCAAGGGATGATATTGGTTTGTTAAACTGTTGGCCAGCAGGAATAACACCTTTCCAACGCATAGCAAAAGGGACTCGGATTCCCCCTTCGAAAAGATCAGATTTAAACCCCCTTAAAGGTGTATTTTGCGATGCATTATTACGTGCGCCCCCATTATCCGAAAGGAATACAATAAGGGTATGCTCATCAATTCCTTGTTCTGCCAATGCTTGCAAAACCCGACCTACCCCATCATCAACAGCACTTACCATTGCCGCATAGGTCTTTCTTTTTTCATCTTGCATATCATCAAAGCGTGCTAGGTACTTCTCGGTGGCCTGCAAAGGAGTATGAGGTGCATTATAGGCCAGATAAAGCATAAAATGCTGCCCGGCATCTGATTGTT
>JABSSK010000315.1 GCA_013214265.1 Saprospiraceae bacterium
TTGCCGGCTAAAGTTGTTTTGATCACTTCATGTCGAATGGTATCTGTGATATACAAGAACGACTCCCCCCCTTCTTCACTAAGCGTCAACCCATGTGCACCCGGATATGATGTACCCCAATAATCCAAAAGGGTACCTGACTGATCATAAATAAGTATATTATTCTTAGTATGGTTCGTCAACAGAAAAATACGCCCACGCTTATCAATAACCATTTCATGGCAATCCTGAACCGGATGATATTGTGTGTTCAGTGCACCCCAATGTATATCGATCGTATACCGATAGTCGCCATGACCGATAATCAGCTCATCCTGTCGACCAAGATCCACTGCACCTAGAGCAAGTAGGCTCTTCAATCCTATATCCATAAAATTACGACGGTTCATACTATGCCATTATATCATGAACCAAATGTCCTTCAACGTCGGTAAGGCGGAATCTGCGTCCTTGGTACCTGTAGGTCAGTTTCTCGTGATTGATACCTAATAAATGTAACATAGTAGCCTGAAAATCATGTACATGAACTGGATTTTCTACGATATTATATCCGAAGTCATCCGTTTTACCATACACGGTACCAGACTTGACACCACCACCCGCCATCCACATAGTAAAGCACCTAGGGTGATGATCCCTTCCATAGTTTGTATCTGTAAGAATTCCTTGGGAATAGTTGGTTCGACCAAATTCACCACCCCAGATTACAAGCGTATCATCCAGCATTCCTCTTTGTTTCAGATCGAGAATTAAAGCTGCAGACGCCTGATCTACATCTTTGGCCTGACGTGCAATTGCACTTGGTAAATTTTCGTGCTGATCCCATCCCATATGGTACAATTGAATAAATCGGACTCCTTTTTCAGCTAATCGACGCGCTAAAAGGCAATTGGCCGCAAAAGTGCCCGGAGTAGTAACATCAGGACCATACATCTGATAAATCTGATCTGGTTCTTTGGACACGTCAATTACATCCGGAACCGATGTTTGCATTCGATAGGCCATCTCGTACTGAGCAATTCGGCTTTCTATTTCCGGATCATGCGTTCGCTCGTGTTCCATGGCGTTAAGTTGTTCCAATTGATCCAGCATACGACGACGTCCAGCCCGATCTAATCCAGCCGGGTCGTTCAAGTAAAGAACAGGGTCCTTCGCTGAACGGAACTGAACGCCTTGATGAAGGCTATGCAAAAAACCATTCCCCCAAAGCCTAGAGTATAGCGGCTGTCCGTTTGGACGACCAGTTCCTCTGGACAAAAGAACCGTAAAAGCCGGTAAATTTTCATTTGAACTACCCAAACCATAACTTAACCAAGAGCCCATACTGGGACGACCAGGTTGTTGTGAACCCGTTTGGAAGAAGGTAATGGCCGGATCGTGATTTATAGCTTCCGTATACATGGAATTAATGACACAGATTTCATCAGCTATCTTGCTGGTATAAGGCAGAATATCACTGATCCAGGCACCACTATCTCCATATTGTTTGAATCCAAATTGCGATCCAACCAAAGGGAAAGTCGCTTGGCCAGATGTCATACCAGTAAGACGTTGACCACCTCGCACAGAATCCGGGAGGTCTTCTCCTCTGCGCTTATTAAGCAAAGGCTTGTAATCATATAAATCGAGTTGAGAAGGCCCCCCACTTTGGAATAAATAAATGACCCGCTTTGCTTTAGGAGCGTGATGTAAGGCCTTTAAAACACCTTCTAATCCTCGGGCAGTAGGTTCATTATTGGTACGCAAACATCCTGAAAGTAAAGTCCCCCCCAATAATGAAGCTAATGCAGCTCCTCCAATTCCAACCGCAGATTTTCCCAAAAAGGCTCTGCGATTGAGGTGTAATGATCGTTCTTCAAATGGATTCATAAGCATTGATTTATCCTCGAGTTAAGGCTTTATCCATATTAAAAATAGTATTAGCTACTAAGGTGTAAGCAGCCAATTCCGAAAGTGGAACATCTGCTGGTAAAGCATATATTCCATTCGACAGGTATTCTTCCGCTCGGTCCGGTTCTTGTTCGAATTTTTGTTTCTCTGCAGCTAGATAGTCTGTTAGTAGGTTGAGTTCTTCCGAGGAAGGATGCTGGGAGGTAACCCGCCGGAACATTTGTATCATTTTCTCTCGTTCTGAAGCATCTTCTTGCCAAATGGTAAAAGCCAGAGCTTTGCTGGCTTCTAAAACTTGGGGGTCATTGAGAAGCAGTAAAGCTTGCAGTGGTGTATTCGTCTTTTGGCGCTCCACCGTGCATAAGTAACGTGTAGGCGCATCCATAATAAGCATTCCTGGAGGCGGAACAGTTCGTTTCCAGAAGGTATACATACTTTTACGGTACATATCTTCCCCTTCACTCATCTGATATCGAGCGGTACTTCCACCACCACCACCTGTAGTTTCACTCCATAGTCCGGCGGGCTGATAAGGTTTGACACTGGGACCACCAACTTTATTTGCCAGTAATCCACTCACAAAAAGGGCTTGGTCACGTATCATTTCTGCTTTTAGTCGAATTCGTGAGGCACGACCTAGCCATTGATTTTCGGGATCTACTTCCAGCATTTTTTCATTCGCTGCTACCGATTGTCGATATGTTTTTGACAATACCATCATCTTTAGCAGAGCCTGAATGTCCCAGTTATTTTCCTGAAAAGTTAACGCCAAATAATCCAGTAGCTCCGGATGCGTTGGCCAAGCACCCTGATTACCAAAATCAAAAGGGGTTGAGACAATACCCCGGCCGAAGATGAGCTGCCAAAGGCGGTTACTGGCAACACGGGCCGTAAGGGGATTGTCCTGATCAAATAGCCAATCTGCTAAATCAAGACGAGTATTTTCAGCACGACCCTCCATAGGTAATATTGCTTGTGGCGGTGCAGGCAACACCAGATCACCAGGCAGGTTATACTGCCCCCGTTTTAAAATATGGGAAGGCCGGGGTTCTTCCATCTCCCGCATAACCATCAATTCAATCTGAGGTAAAGAATCTCGGTTTTTAATAAATGTTACCACCTCATTTATTTGCTCCGCCGTTAACGTAATATGTGGTCTTGGAGCAAAAGCCGGATTACTATTGAGTTCAGAAACAAATCCTTTTTCAGGGATCGAATTAAAAAACGCATAGGTTGAAAAGAAATCCTCCTGACTTATGGGATCGTACTTATGGTCATGACACCGTGCACACTCCATGGTTAGACCCAACAACCCCGTTCCAACTGTTACTACCCGATCCGCTACATATTCTACCCGATACTCTTCATCAATTACGCCTCCTTCTGCCGTAATCTTATGATTTCGATTGAAGCCAGTAGCAATTCGTTGTTCCAGACTAGGGTTAGGAAGCAGGTCACCCGCAAGCTGCCAGTAAATAAAAGTATCGTAAGGCATATTTTTCCGAAAGGCATGAATAACCCAATCCCGCCATGGCCACATTGTACGCTCGAAGTCATCTTGATACCCGTGGGTGTCCGCATAGCGTGCCAGATCCATCCAATTTAGAGCCATCCGCTCCGCATAGTGATCTGAATCCAGAAAAGCATCAACTACCCGCTCGTAAGCCCCAGGGTGGGCATCAGCCAAAAAGGCATCTATTTCTTCGGGTGAAGGCGGAATGCCTCGAAGATCAAAAGATAATCGACGGATTAAACTTTCCTTGGATGCTTGCGGACTCCAGTCCAGTCCTTTTTCATGTAGCTTGGCCTCAATAAATAAATCAATTGGAGCTAAATCAGGATCATCACTAATGGGTAAAGTAGGCATTTGAGGTGGAATGAAGGCCCAATGCTTTTTCCACGTTGCCCCCTGCTCAACCCAAGCGGTTAAGAGTGCCTTTTCATAATCTGATAGCCCAAGATTTGACTCGGGGGGAGGCATCACTTCTGAAGGGTCATCGGAAAAAATACGCTGAACTAGGGTACTGGCCTGCAAGTCTCCTGCCACAATCGCATAATGGTCTTTTTTCTCCCCTAAAGCAGCAAAGGCGGCCTCAGCGTTATGCAGCCCCAGTCCGGCTTCTCTCGTTTTTGCATCCGGACCATGACACTTAAAGCATCGATCCGACAAAATAGGCTTGATATGTATATTGAAATCAACAACTTCAGGTATCGTAAAATTACCATTGGCAATTGTTTCCTTTTCGGTTGGCTGGCAAGCCCAGGTCAGAGCGACCAACGCACAACAAATACCAAATGTCCAACACCATATTTTCATGTCAACTAATTTTCTGAAGATATCCGGGTCGACATGGAGAAAGGCCTGTTTTCCACTCCTGTTGCCCGCTTGATATTAGGTTCATCACTCATTGTAAATACTAGCCGTCCTCCTTTTTGGAGCATTTCGTACCCAATCCAGGTATGGTTCCAGTTGGTATTATTCCACATGATATCCTCAACATATACGGATGTAGCTGCGTTCTCGGGTGCCGCAATTTGGAGTATGTTCCCATTTTCCAGTTGGAGGGTAGCTTCCGCAAACAAAGGACTCCCTATAATATACTCATTTGTACCGGGACATACCGGATAAAATCCCAACGCACTGAACACATACCAGGCTGATGTTTGGCCATTGTCCTCATCACCGCAATACCCATCCGCTCCCGGGTGATATAATTTTTCCATCACTTCCCGTACTCGAGCTTGCGTCTTCCAAGGTTGCCCAGCGTAATTATATAGGTAAATCATATGCTGAATCGGCTGATTACCGTGCGCATAATTACCCATATTCATAATTTGCATCTCTCTGATTTCATGTATTGTAAACCCGTAGTAACTATTGTCAAAGCGAGGAGGCATAGTAAATACCTCATCCAGTTTTTTGACAAAAGCTGAGTCTCCCCCCATCAGATCAATCAGTCCGGCCATATCATGAAAAACCGACCAAGTATAATGTAAGCTATTCCCTTCGGTAAAAGCATCTCCCCATTTTAAAGGATTGAAAGGACTCTGGAAAGTACCATCTGCATTTTTCCCACGCATCCAGCCACTTTCCGGATCATACAGATTTTTATAGTTCTGAGCCTGTTTAAAAAAACGAGCCGCTACTTGGGGCTTATCCATTCGAGCAGCCATTTCGGCTAGGGTGAAATCCGCATAGGCATATTCCAGCGTTCGGGCGGCATTTTCATTAACCCCAATATCATAAGGCACATAGCCCAATGCATTGTAATAATCAACGCCTGCTCGACCCACTGACTGCACAGGACGCCCTTCTTCCTGCTCCGCATTTTTCACCATAGCCTCCAGCAGTAATTCTGCATCGAAACCATCAATACCTTTTAAATATGCATCAGCAATAATAGGAGCTGAATTTGAGCCTATCATACAATCCCGATGCCCTGGGCTAGCCCACTCTGGAAGCCAGCCCGACTCTTTAAATGTATTCTCCAGTCCTTGCATGATCTTACCGTTCAACTCCGGATACATGAGGTTAAAAAAAGGAAAAACCGCTCGGAACGTGTCCCAAAAGCCGTTATCG
>JABSSK010000316.1 GCA_013214265.1 Saprospiraceae bacterium
TCCCTCAAACCAGGTGAAGAGAAAACGGTAACAGTTGGGTCTTTGGCGTCGGTATCGGCAACGAGTGTTGGCCAACAGCTAACATTAGATTATACTACGAATCCGGCTTGGTTAGCGGTAAAGTCTATGCCTTACCTTATGGAGTTCCCGTATGATTGTTCTGAGCAATTGTTTAGTAAATTTTATGCGAATACTCTTGGACATAAACTGATCATGGATTATCCCGGTATTCGATCCGTTTTTGAAAACTGGAAAGCTAATGATCGTTTTGAAAGTAACCTGACTAGAAATCAGGATTTGAAAAGTGCACTAAACCAGGAAACACCATGGGTAATGGCTGCACAGAGCGAAGCGGAGCAACAGCGCCAGATAGCTATGCTCTTTGATGCTGAAAAGTTACAAGATGAGCAAGCAGAAGCACTGAATAAACTCATCATAAATCAGCGCGATAATGGTGCTTTCCCTTGGTTTTCCGGAGGGCGTGATAGTTGGTTTATTACCCAATATATTGTTGCTGGTTTTGGTCAACTACGGCAGCTAGGGTTAGCTGATCCGTACCATTCACGCACCAATGATATGCTGATTAAAGCGATTTCATTTTTGGACCAACAAGTCATGGCGTACTATGCTGACACACAAAAAAAGGAAAAGGATCAGCAAGCCGACCCCTCCACAACTGAGCTTAATGGGATATTGATTCATTACTTATTTGCACGATCCATGTATAGTGATATCCCACTTGCTAAGGAAATGGACCCCATCTGGGATTTCTATATTGGCGCAGCAAAAAAGAGCTGGACCGATTGGTCTATTTATGAGCAGGGGCTATTGGGGCATGTTGCATTAAACATAGATGATCAGGAATGGGTGGGTCGTATCAGTCGTTCTTTACAGGAAAGGGCTTTTAGAACGGAGGAAGTTGGAACCTATTGGCGCTATCGTAATGGCTATACTTGGAACGAGCGGCCACTGGAAACCCATGCGCTTTTGATGTCATTTTTTGATGCGCAACGAGAGATGAAAGACTGGGTGCAGGAGATGAAAGTTTGGTTACTCAAGAACAAGCAAACGAATCATTGGAAGACGACCACGGCTACTACAGCGGCTATATATGCTTTACTTAAAACAAATGGAGGTAGTTGGGTGCTGGAAAGCCAGTCTGAGCCGGCTATTATTTTTCCGAAAGGAAAGAAAAAAGACTATGCCCCCAAAATAAAAGCAGCTATTGCACAGGCAGAAGCAGGTACGGGTAACTGGACAACCCGGTGGGATAAATTAGCACCAGTTGCGGATTTGGCAACATTACGTATAAAGAACCGGGGCACGCAAATGAGTTGGGGTAGCCTCAGCTGGCAATATTTTGAGGACTTGGACAAGATTACGACTTTCGAAGAAACGCCCTTGGTTTTACAAAAGGAGTTGTTTATTAAAAATTATGAGCAGCAAGGAACAACCTTAGTACCAGTGGAAGGGGGTGGTGTGATTCGCCAAGGTGATGAGTTGGTAGTACGCCTAGAAATTGATGTGGACCGCCCCATGGAATATATTCATCTCAAGGATATGCGAGCTAGTGGTCTGGAGCCAATACAAACTTTAAGTGGGTATCGTTTTCAAGATGGGCTTGGGTACTATCAATCAACTTCTGATTTGGCGACTAATTTCTTTATAGATTATCTACCTCGGGGTAAATTTATATTAGAATACAGCTTACGGGTTACGCATCAGGGTACTTATTCAAATGGTATTTCAAGTATTCAAAGTATGTATGCCCCTGAATTTAGCAGTCATTCAGCAGGTGTTAGCATTCGGATTGATAATAAGGCTGAAAATTGAATCAATCTGATGGAGATTGCTATTGGTCGATTAAACGGGTAGATTAGCGTAAATGGATATAAATTTCTGGTATTAAAGAACAAGCATAGTGAAGAATAAAAAAATATTCGATTACGCTGCTAAGCGCATAAAAAAGTCGGTTATGACCACAAATGGTAAAAAGAACAATAAAAGTGATCGTTCAAAGCACGCCGATACGGTGATTCGTAATCACGTTATTTGGTCGATGGGTGCGAGTTTTATTGTACCTGTTCCTGTTGCAGATGTATTTGCTGTTAGTGCCTTACAACTGGATATGATTCGTCAGCTTTGTCGGGTTTATGATAAGGATTTTTCAGAGACACAAGGCAAAGCGATTGTTACTTCACTAACGAGTAGTACTCTTGCGAGGGCAGGGGCCAGAAGTTTGATTAAACTAATTCCTGGTATTGGAACGCTTATAGGAGGTGTTACCCTTTCCATATTCAACGGAGCGTCCTCATATGCATTAGGTGAGGTTTTCAAAAAACATTTTGAATCGGGAGGTACGATCCTTGACTTTGATACGGACCGTTTGAAAAAGATGTACAAGGAGCAATTTGAGAAAGGTAAAAAAGTGGCAGAGCAACTCCGCAAAGACGATGATGCTAAAAAAGAAGGAGATGCAGCTGAGAGCGAACCACCGGTCACTAAGGTTAATCTGGATGGTGAAGGGCGTGCGTCCACAAAAGATAATCCGGAAGATATTGTGACTAAACTTCGTGAAATTGCAGCCCTAAAAGATCAGGGAATTATTTCTGAAGATGAGTTTGAAGAAATGAAAAAGAAACTGATTGATGGGTTTGGGCAGTAGGAGCCTACTGCAAAACAAACGGAGGCCAGCCCTCCGTTTGTTTATACTTTAGTTTTTGAGTTGTTAAAAAGATACTTGTTAAGGTTTTCTTTTAGTTTTTTGGCTACAATAGGTTTACTAAGATAGTCATTCATGCCTGCGGCTTTGCATCGTTCTTTTTCACCTTGTAGTGTTCCTGCTGTGAGGGCTACGATTGGAACAGGTGTTTTGTTATACTTTTTTTCCCATCTTCGAATTTCCTTTGTGGCTTCGTATCCACTTAATTCTGGCATTTGAATATCCATCAGGATGAGATCGGCTCCTTGCTGCTGAAAGACCTGAATCGCTTCCAGCCCGTTGGTCGCTTCCAATATTTGGGCCTTGGAGAAAATACGTTTGAGAAGGGTTTTTGCTAGAAGCAGATTCATAGGATGATCGTCAACCACTAAAATTTGGAAAGCACCTTCTGTTGCTGGAAGTAGTTCTTCATTACCAGATATATTTTTCTCGTATTGTTGATTGTTTTGCAGTCGATTAAGTGCATCATACAGTCGCTTTATACTAAGCGGTTTATTGAATTGTTGTTGGATACCCAGTTCAGTGCATGCTTCAATAAGTTTGCGGTCATTAGGTGTATTATGCAATAATATAAGGGGTAGGTTTGAAATAGATTCTTTTCGGGAGCTCCTGATCTTTTGTGCAACAGTTATGCCGTCCATTGCAGACAGATTAAAATCGATAATGCCCAGATCAAAGGTGTTTTTTGCTTTGTCTAGAATTAGGAGGGCGGATATTCCATCCTTAGCGATAGTTGATTCAATGTTGTGGATGTTAAGCATATTCTTTAGAATACCGGCTTGAACTTCACTGCTACTGATCAATAGCACTTTCTTTGGGAGAGGCCCTTTCACAAGGGTGCTGAGATCGCCTGTTTCGGTTGGGACTTGAACTGAAAAATAGAACTTACTTCCTTTTCCTGGTTTACTTTCAAGGTTTAACTCTGTATCCATTAGCTTGAGGAGCTTTCTGGATATGGTTAGTCCTAAGCCTGTACCACCATATTTACGGGTAACAGAGTTATCGGCTTGCGAGAAAGCATCAAAAATAATTTTTTGTTGTTCTTTGGGTATGCCTATGCCCGTATCGCGAACAGAAAACTCAATAGTCGCGGCGTGTTGTCCTTGGGTTCGAATCACTTTGGTAGCGAGTTCAATTTCTCCTTGGGCGGTAAATTTACTGGCATTGCTCAGCAAGTTGATTATAACTTGGCGCAACCTAACAGGATCCACCCACGCATATCTTGGCATTTTCGGTTCTATATTCAGGAAGAGATTCATTTTTTTCTCCGCTACCTTGAATTTTATGAGGTCTGTAGCTTGCTCCGTAATTGCCCAAAGGTCAGTACGTTCGATATTCAGTTCCAGTCTGCCGGCTTCTATTTTAGAAAAATCAAGGTTATCATTGATCAGGTTAAGCAGAATCACCCCAGATTGGTGTACGGAATTCGCATATTCTTCCTGATTAGGGTTAAGGTTTGTTTTTAGTAATAGGTCGGAGAATCCAATCACCCCGTTGAGAGGTGTTCGAATTTCGTGTGTCATGTTAGCTAAAAAATCTGATTTGGCTTTGCTGGCTAGTTCAGCTTGTTCTTTTGCTTTGATCAGACTGAGTTCAAGTTCTTTACGACGGGTAATATCCTGGATCATACCATCCAAGCGTACACTACTACTATCGTGATTACTTATGAAACGTCCGGTTGAGTTGACCCATTTCGTTTTACCGGAAGGAGTTATGATGCGGTATTCAATCTCGAATTGCCCTTTTTCCTGAAGTTGTTCTTGGATTTGTTGGGTTGGATTTTGTTGATCTGGGTGGTAAAAATTTTCGAGAACCCTCAAGTCTTTTTGTACTTCCTCAAAGTCAACTTCAAAAATTTCCACAATGGCTTTGCTAATGTATAGGATTTCCTGTGTTTCAGGCTTTAGTGCCCAAACCGCTTCCGTCATGGAATCAAAAACATTGCGTAGTAATTTACGAGCCTCATCAAGCTCATTAACTACCTTTATTCGTTCAGAAATATCCGAGAATGTTACCAAAACGCCATGAATATTACTTTTACCTTCCAGCGTTAGAATGGCTGTATTGACACTAAGCCATCGAATGCTTTGATCTTTTATTTTTATGCCGATGGTAGAGTCATGAATATTCTTTCCTGTTTTTAGGGTTGTAATAACCGGATACTGTTGAATATTTAAGAGGTTACCATTGCGATCTGTCAAGTAGGATTCATTTTGGTTCAAGCTGGTCTTCATTTCTTCTAGGGATAGTCCCAGTATACGTTCAGCGCTTTGATTACAATCAATAACTCGGCCCTCTACATCGTGAACCATGATCCCTTCTTGCATTGTTGCAATAATCGATTGCAGCTGGTTTTCATTTTCAGATAATGCGAGTTCAGCACGTTTTTGTTTGTCAATATCTTGAATGGTTCCATATATGTAGTTACAGCTTCCGTCTTTCCATTCGGGAACCACTGAGGTGCGAACCCATAAGGTTTTGCCTTTGGCGGTGACTAATTCTAATTCAAGTACTTGACTAGTTCCGTATGTCGTAGCCTGATGAACCGCTGCTTCTATTTTATCTCGATTTTCACCTTCTTTATAAAACTGTATGGCTTCTAGTTGATTAGGCTGATGAGACCGAGGGATTTCATGAATTTCTTTTGTCATCGATGACCAATACACAATTTCTGTTGCCATATCCACTTCCCAAGCACCAATACGACCTAATTTACTCATTTGCTCAAGTAATTCTTGT